>NZ_JBFTZV010000015.1:0-121031 GCF_056406615.1 Arthrobacter sp. P1_B3
GTCCATCCAAAACCACAATAAAGCTTTCCACCCCCCACCATGCGATGAGGAGTCATATCCGGTATTAGACCCAGTTTCCCAGGCTTATCCCAGAGTTAAGGGCAGGTTACTCACGTGTTACTCACCCGTTCGCCACTAATCACCGGCGCAAGCACCGGGTCATCGTTCGACTTGCATGTGTTAAGCACGCCGCCAGCGTTCATCCTGAGCCAGGATCAAACTCTCCGTTGAAGTAAAACAGACACAACCTAGGAACCCCGGGAAAACGGGACACCAGGCTGCACAAAATTTGAAACCAGCCAAAAACACCAGACCACACCACGGGGTGGCGGGCCCGGCACATTCAACCAATCCATTACAATAAATTGGTATCAACAAACTTGGCACACTATTGAGTTCTCAAACAACAGACACACCCGGCACCACCACAACCACATTTCGGTCGAGGATCGCTCCGGAGCAACTTTTCAAACTTACCCGATCTTGGGAGTGTTTGCAAATTCGCATTTCTGCGATCTACATTCTCTCAAGAAGGTCCCCACCGTTATTTAGCGCGCAAATTTGCGAACCATTTTCAGGCTGTTTATCAGGGGGTCGGTCGCTTTCTTTCCGCATCAGCGGCGGCGACTCGAATTACTTTACACGCCAGGAGGACCCCGCACAAATCAGGCCGCGGAGGGGGGTGCCATGGGGCAAGAACCCTGAATTGGCGCGGATTACTGGCCCGCGCAAGCCTCCGTCAGGGCGAAGACGCGCACAATAGGGGTTTGTGCACCGCGTCACAGTCCGCAACACTGCCGCCGTCGTGGTCTCGGGGACTCTCCGGCAAGGGGTCAGCGATCCGCTTCAACCCGCTGTTTGGGGTGCGTCGAAGACCAGGGATTCCTCCGGTGCACGGTCAAAGTCCGCAGCTCGTCGACGACAAGGCCGTGTACTGGGGGGAACTCGGCCAATGCGATGCTCCGCCCTCGCTCCTGGCCGGATTGCCGGACGGGTTGTTGTCACAGCAGGAAGGGAAGTTTGGGGCCGCAACCTGTTCTCCTGGCGGGGCCACACTGCTACGTTGGCTGGATGCAACAATCTCTCGTCAGGCCCAAGAACAGCAAGATCATCGCCGGAGTCTGCGCGGCCCTCGCGGACCGTCTCGGTGTCTCCAGGACGCTGGTTCGCCTCGGCTTCGTGTTCTTCGGCCTGTTCGGCGTGGGTGAGCTCGTGTACATCGCGTTGTGGATCATCATCCCCAAAGCTCCGTAGTCGAAGGCCACTAGTGGGTGGCGCACGGCGCCGCCCACGACGTCGGCCCGCAGGCGGGTTGTGCTCCTGCTCCGGGCAGTGTTGGCTTCCAACAAGGCCCGTCGGGAAGTCGACCGGCCACGATACGTCTCGGGGGAAGAGGTAGCGGTCTCATGTCACTTGTTCACGGGCGAAGCAGGCACTGGTGGGGCTGGTCGGGATTCGCAGTGGCTGTCCTCATGGTGACCGGCTGTGCTGAGTCCCATCTGCCGAATGTGGCGGACACGCCTGAAGTGCCAGCAGCAGTGTCCACCGCAACCGCGCCCGCAGGCGTGTCTGCTCCAACCGACGCCGACATCAACGTCGACAAGCTTCCAGCCTTCTATCAGCAGGCGATAAAGAAGATTCCGCACCCGCTTCCCAACGGGGTCGCCTGGCCCGCCAAGGTACCCCCGGGCTTCGACGACCCCAACGTGCATTACGACTCCGCAGGTCGCGGGGAAGCCGTGGCATCAACGTATTGGCTGTGTGCCTGGCAGGGCGAATACCTCGACGCCTTCGAGAGCAGCGAACAGAAGCGGCAGGCTGAGGCGCTGACCATGCTCGATGCCTTCGTCGTCGACCCGTTCTTCACCCAGGTCTTCGTTGATCCCGGTCAGGGATGGAAGCGCGACGTTCTCGACCCCGCAAAAAACGGTGATACGTGGAGGATGAAGTCCCAGCACAGCGATTGCCCGGCGGTCGAATGAGTCCGCCCACTCGTTGATCATCACGGTTGCGCGTTTAGCTAAGGGCCGCCGCGACTACTCAGCCGGCCTCCGCCGCGTGCCATACTCGGAGCGTGACGACGTCGTACGCGTTCCGCGGTGAGCTGTGGCACTACCCCGAGCAGGCCGGCTGGCACTTCATCACGTTGCCGCCGGATCTGGCGGAGGAGCTCAAGGACCAGGCCGCCCCGTTCCGCAAGGGCTTCGGTTCGGTGAAGGTGAGCGCCTGCATCGCCGGGCAGCGTTGGCGGACGTCGCTCTTTCCGGACAGCAAGAGCAACTCGTACCTCCTCCCCGTCAAGAAGGCCATCAGGACCGCGGCCGGCATCCGCGCCGGGGACGAGGTGGACGTGGAAGTCGAGCTGGAGCTCCCGGGCTGAACACGTGTGACGAGCCGCGCGAATGAGCCGGGCGAAGAACGGCTCACCGCGCGGGTGATGCCTCGACAAAGGCCACCTGGGTGGAGTATTGCTGATAGAGCTTGACGGCCTCGTCGATATCGATGTGGCCGAAGTTCAGCGACACCTGCAGCCCCTCCAGCTGGGCACTTGCGGTCTCGGCCGCGCTCACACGGTCCGCCACGGAACGGGACGTGGCAAAATTCGTGGCCAGCGCCGCGGCAACGGAACAGATCACCGCCAGCAGGCACAGCCCTCGCCACACAATTGAGTCGTCGGCCAGGTTGAAGATGTTCGCCACTGCTTCGGTGAACCCCGTGCCCCCGACCGCTGGACCGGCCGCGAACGAGGCGGCCAGCGCGCTGCCCACAATGCTGATGCTCGCCAGGCGCGTGCGCCGCGGTCTTTCCCTGCCGAGGTAGACCTGAAGGTCCCGTTGCTTCTGGTCGATGCGGTTGGACAGCCTCTGCCTCGTATCGGATGTTTCGTCCATGACCTGGTCCCCGGTTCCCTCGCCGATCGTGTCCGCGCGCCTGGAAAGTGGGATCCGACCGTCAGCCGTCCCCGGCTTCACCGGGGTGCCCCCAGCCAGACGGAAGCTCCCGCCCCGTAGCCGCTCCTCCCGAAACGCGCACACGTTTAGAATGCTCCCGCGCCACTGCGAGTGTCTAGACAGTGGGAACCAGACGGCCGGTCAACCACCGACGTCGGCTGCCCACCAAATCGCCGACGTCGGTGTTCCCGGCTGCAGTGGTACCGGCGGCCTCCGCCAGCGCCAGGCGAAGCCACAGGACGACGCGCGGGACCCCCACTTCCGGTGCCGGAAATGGGGGTCGGGCCAGAACGGTCAGCTCTGGAGAGACCGCAGGGATGCGTACGGTTCGCTGGGGAGGTTGCCGGCCTTCCACGGGCGCGTTGACCGAATGGGCGGGGTGTGGCCCCTGCCGTCGCGGACGACCGCAACGACTGTGGCGACGGCTGCGAAGACCAAGAGTCCGGCGAGCAGGATGGCGGCAAATTCCATTTGAGAAACACCTCGGGCGAGTGATGGAGCTGGTTGTTGGGGGCGGCTATTGAGCTGGTGTTGAGGGCAAGCGCCGGGCTGATCCTTGTGGGAGTTACGCGGTGCGGCGCTGGTCCGGAATTCGGTCCTTTTGTGGGGACATGTCCAGTTTGCGCGCGCACCGTGTGAGCCACCGTGTGAGGGTTTTCCGGCCGGATTTCGGCCAGCTACCCGCCCGATTCGGCTCAGTTCAGACACCCGCCGCTCCCCCGCTGACGCCTCACCGCACGCTCACCGTCACCCCCTCCCTCGCGCCCACCAGCGGCGTAGCATGACTCATATGG
Source organism: Arthrobacter sp. P1_B3 (assembly GCF_056406615.1). Taxonomy (NCBI): domain Bacteria; kingdom Bacillati; phylum Actinomycetota; class Actinomycetes; order Micrococcales; family Micrococcaceae; genus Arthrobacter; species Arthrobacter sp. P1_B3. The sequence goes on from NZ_JBFTZV010000015.1 coordinate 3,746, forward strand.
CCGAGACTTGGATTCGGCTCCTCGGTCCGCCCAGGATCGAGTCCGCTGGCACCGCACTCCGGCAGCCCCGGGGCCGCAAGGCCTGGGCTGTGCTGGCCTACCTCGCGCTTCAACCGGGCGGCACCGGCCGGGCCCGGACGGCGGCGATCCTGTTCCCCGATGCCGAGGACCCCCTCGGCGCCCTGCGCTGGAACCTCTCCGAGCTGCGGCGGACCCTCGGCGCGGAATCGGTCGGCGGCGACCCGCTGCGGCTGGTGTTGCCGGTCGGGTGGAACTGCGATGTGATGGCGGCCCTGACTCCCGCCGGCGGCGCCGACCCCCGCACCTTCGACGGCGAGCTCCTTGAGGGTCTCGCCTTCGCGGACTGCCCCGTGTTCGAGTCCTGGCTCGAGGACCAGCGGCACCGGCTCGAGAACTGCGTGCTCACGATGCTGTATGAGGCCTCGCTCGCAGCGCTGGCGGCCGGAAGGGCGGACGACGCCGTCGACCTCGCCACCCGCGCGCTGCACCTGGACCCCTTCAATGCCGACTGCCACGCCGTGCTGATCAAGGCCCTGGTGTCCCTGGGCGAGTACCGGCGGGCGCGGGAGCAGGCCGACAAATGCCGCGAGCTGTACCGCAGGGAGCTCGGGCTCGGCGTGCCGGCGGAGGTGCGCCGGGCGCTGACAGACGCGGCGCCGCCGGCCGAGCCCGGGCTGCCGGCCAGTGGGGCCGCTGTGCGGTCCTACCTCGATGCCGCCGAGGCGTCGCTCTCGGCAGGCTCGGTGGACCGCGGGCTGGAGCAGTTACGCCTCGCAACCGAGATAGCGCAACGTACCGGCGACCATCATTTGCTCGCCGAATCCCTGGTCACGCTGTCCGGGGCGCTGATCCATCAGGCTGGCGGCCGCGGCGCCGAGGTGGCCGATCTCCTGCACCGGGCTTTGAAATCGGAGGGATTGGATCCGGAAGGCCTGCAGTCGGAGATGCGGAACCCCGGGCGGCCGGCCTCGCGGGTGGCGGCGGCCGCGTACCGGGAGCTGGGATACCTGTCGGTGCAGCGGGGCATTCCGGACCGCGCGGCCGGCTGGCTGGAGCAGGCGGCCCGCGCGGCGGACGGGTTCGACGACGAACGGTCCAGGATCCTGGCCATCCAGGGCATGGCGGCCTCGGACACCGCGCACTACAGCGAGGCGCTGGCGGCGCTGGCCGAATCGACGCGGCTCGCCACCGCCGCGGGCGGCCGCCGTCTGCTGGCGTTCAGCACTGCGCTTACCGGCCGGGTGCATCTGCTCCGCGGGGATCTGGAGCCGGCTGCTGAATGCCTGGATCGGGCCCAGGAACTGATCGCGGCCGAGCACTGGACGGCGTTCGAGCCGTTTGTGGCCGGGCTCCGCGGCGAGACCTTCCTCGCCGCCGGCCGGCTGGACGACGCTGCTCCCCTGATCGACCGCTCGTGGGTGATGGCGGATGTCGCCGGCGACCACTGCTACCTGACCCTGGCCGCCGGGGCCAAGGCCCGGCTCAGTATGGCGCTGAACGACCAGGCCGCGGCCGAGGAGTGGCTGAAGCGTGGCCTCGACACCACCCCCTGGTATCTCTGGTACCGGGCGCGGCTGCTGGACACGGCCGCCGAGGTCGCGATCGACGCCGGATCCCCCGCCGCCGGGGACTACGCCGACCGGCTGGGAACCATGGCCAGCCGCGGCGCACTGCGCGAACTCGTGGTCCGGGCGCACTCGCACCGGGCGGTGCTGGGCGACACCGCCGCCGCGGAGACCATCCCGTGGCTGGCCAAGGACATCGACAACCCGGCGCTCAACACGTACCTGGCGCGGCGCGGCCAGCTCTGAAACGACGGCGGAGGCGCGCCGCCGTCGTCGTCAGCCTCTTGGAGGCGCGGGTGGGTTAAACAAAAAGCAGGGCCCGTCCGAAGACGAGCCCTGCTCGAAACCTAACGGTCCCGGGTATCTAAAAGGAAATTAGATAGCCTGGATGTTGGTGGCCTGGGGACCCTTGGGGCCCTGCTCGGTTTCGAAGGAGACCTTCTGGTTCTCTTCGAGGGAGCGGAAGCCGGAGGAGTTGATCGCAGAGTAGTGTGCGAAAACGTCCTGTGAGGAGTCATCGGGGGAAATGAAGCCGAAGCCCTTTTCAGCGTTAAACCATTTGACGGTACCAGTAGCCATTATTTTTGTCCTTCGTGAAGGTGGAGGAACTGTCCCGACTTTCGGGTCCTCCTGTTTGGGGTGCTCAAAACCGCTGCTTCAGAAGAACATGGTCTTGCAACCATGCGTACTGCCTGAACTACGAACTGCATAAACACAACAACAGGATCAACCATACAGGAGATTCCGGACACCGATTACCACAGCCTGACGGACGTACACATGCCCAAACCGAAAGGCCCTGGCTAGCTATCGTGCTGATCGGCATCTGGTCAGCATTCAGGAAGTCATCGACCACGGTTGTCAGTTCCCGCTTCGCGCGCTGGTGACGCTCCATGCCGGCGAGCACGAAGGCGGGTTCCAGGTGGGGAACTGCGGCCGCGTCTTGGGGTGGCGCTGACCTGGGGATCCGTTACCGCCGCGCACGGGGCGGGGACGGGTCCCCCGGCGGGCGTAGCCGAACCCTTCCGCCATGGACCGTTTAGAAGTTAATCTGGGCCATGGGAATGTTAATTGGGATCGTGATCTTCCTGATGCTCTGGCTCGGCGTGTTCCTGGCCTGCATAATTCTCCCCATCGTGGCCCTCGCCAGGCATAACCGGAGGCGGTCGCAGCCACTGGCGGCGGAGCCGGAGTGGCCGCCACCAAGGGCGAAGTACGCCCCGCCCCCTGTGGTTGGGCTTGTGTCCAAGGTCAGTCCGACTCGTCAGCAGATCGAAGCCGCCGGCCCGGTAGTGGAGCCCAAGTGGTCCGGGACCTACAGGTGGTGCGTCGGCCAGGACAAGAAAGCCTGGGACCGCGACTTCAAGGAAGCCGAGCAACTGGCAGAGGCCAGGCTGGCCCCGCCGGGCCGGGGTCTACATTTTGAGTAGCACGGCCGCGCCGGGATCCCGCGGGTAAGGCGGGATCCCGCGGGTAAGGTGTGCCGCCCGAGGGCTCAGAACTTGTGCTTAGCGCTAGCGGAAGCCGGTCGTAGAGGCAGCGCCTGCAGGCCGACCGCCTGTACCGTGCCGGGCCGCGGGCATATCCTGCAGGAAGACCAGCCCGTGACCCACAGTTATCGGAGGAAGACCATGGAAATGCCCAAAGCGTCCGCCGCCGACAAGGAGCACTTCCGCGCGGTGCTTCCCGACCATCCCGAGGTGATGGTCAAACCGATGTTCGGAAACCTCGGGGCGTTCGTGAACGGCAACATGTTCGCCGGTCTGTTCGGCCCCACCATTGGTGTGAAGTTGGGCGAGGCGGACAAGGAGATGCTCGAAAGTACCGAGCGGACTATTCCGTTCGGGCCGGCCGAGCGCCCCATGGGCGGCTACACCGGATTGCCGGAGATCTGGAATGCCGAGGGCGACGGCGATGAGGCGCGGGCCAAGGCCTGGGTGGAGAAAGCATTCGAGCACGTGGCCGGACTGCCGCCTAAGGAGCCGAAGGTTTCTAAGCCCCGGCCCTAAAAAGTAGAAAGACTAGGGCAGGACGACATTCACGAGTTCTGACCGGCTGCCGGTCTCCAGGTCCTCGGTAAGGGCCAGCGCACCGATCTGGGGGCAGTGATACTTATGCTCCCGTGAGTTCTTTTCAAGCGGCGTCCAGTCGTAGACCCTGACGCAGTCGCTGTACGTGCCTGACTTGGTGGAGACGGTCTCGCCGGTAGCGACGGTGTCCCGCATGTCTTCCGCGTGACCAACGTAAAATTCCTGCCTGTACGAGTCGCCAGGGCGCTGCTCGGCCTTCATCCAGATGCCAGCTTTTGCCCCATCTTTTCCATGGAGAAAGCTGCCGGAGTGGTTCAACAAGATTCCATTGGAGTAGTTGTCCACGTCCTCGCCGAAATACCACACGTCGCCGTTTTTGTGTTGCGCCAGGTAATCCCGGGTTTCCTCTACCAGCTGCCCGTTCTTGTACTCCTTATCTAGATAGACCACCGTCTCAACACCCTCTATGCTCACGGTCTCCGGCAGGATTTCGATCTCGATCCTCTCGGTGACTCTTCCTTGCTCGGTGGTCTCGTAAGTCAGTTTTTTGCCGACAGGGAGGGCGAAGTATTTGTTGGTAATTTCAGTGGTGAAATCTGCCGGGTTGATCTGCGGGTTGTATTCCGCGGCCCTACTCCTTTTTGTGTTATCGAGGACAAATAATGTCGCCCCACCAACAACCAGCAACAGGACGATCACACCAAAGAAGATTTTCGTTCGTCGATTCATGACCTTCCCACTCCTTCTGAGTAGAAATTCCTGTAGGGGGTCAGAGCACCGTTGCTTGCCCATGGCCATAGAAAAAAGGTAGCGGTCCGCACTGAACCAGAACACCCTTGACGAGCACCACGCTTGGAGAGGCACCGCCTCCCCGTAGCGCCGGCGAAGGTACGATCTGTCTCAGCGAGCGGGACGCCGCCCGTCTTCATTTTTCCGGAGTCTTTATGGGGGAGACCAAATGCTTGAATTGAAACGCATCTACTGGACGCGCCAATTACTCCGGTTCGCCATGGCCGCGTTGACGGTGTGGATCTTCGCCGGGGCCGTCCTGTCGCTCGTGACGCGTTCCGGGAATGTAGCTGCGGACCGACGGCCGAATACCGTGACTGCCGTTTTCACGGAGATGTTCGGCGGCGTGCTGGCGGCCGTCGCGCTTCCTGGCGTACTCGCCGTCGTCCTAACCATGATCGTCGCCATCATCCGCGGCCGGGACGTCCGGCGCCGCGACCGTGTCCGGCGCTTCAGCCGCCAGCAGCGCCGCGAAGGCATGTCCCGGGCAGAAGGCCAGTGCGAGATGGAGGCGGGCTTCCGCAGACGTTGCGCCCGTCCTGCGGAACACGGTGACCATTTCTACCCGTGGTCCAAGGGCGGGTCCACGAGCCTGCAGAATTTCGTCGCCGCGTGCAGCAGGTGCAACCGCGCGAAAGGCGCGCAGATCCCGTCGCCCGGCCAGCAGGAAAGACTGGAACGACGACGGCGGACGTACGTAACGCTCGAGGATGCGGTCGCCGTCGGTGAACGGCAGCCCCTCCGCTAGCGACATCCTGCCGTCTTCCGCCATCTGCTATCTGCCGGCGCACGTTGCGGGACGTGGCGACTCCTTGTCCACAGAAAATGTCCGCGGCGCCCTTTAGAGTGAACATAGGACGTGAGGCGGGCAACACCACGAGGACCGGATGGACTACTACGCAATCAACGCCCTGCGCGAAAGCCATGCAGGCTGGTCCCTGCTGCGCGCCCAGAACGCACCGCTCGCCATCTCGTTTTTCATGGCCGCCTTCACCGGCCCCAACCAGCGCAACCTTGGCCGCCAGCAACTCATCGACAGCCTGGACGATGTGCTCTTCGGCCTGCGGGATGCCTACGGCGAAGACAAGTTTCCGCGCCGGGCCTCGGAGTACTTAGACGACTGGGCCGCGCCCGAAAGGGCCTGGCTGCGGAAGTACTACATCCAGGGCCAGGACGAGCCCCGCTACGATCTCACCGCGGCCGCGGAAGACGTTGTCCGCTGGGTGGAGGGCCTGCGTGGACGCGACTTCGTGGCCACCCAGTCCCGGCTCACCAGCATCTTTGCCGTCCTGGAGCGGCTGGTCCAGCAGTCGGAGACCGATCCCGAGGTGCGGCTCGCCGAACTGCAGCGGCAGCGCGATGGGATCGACGCCGAGATGCAGCGGATCCGGGACGGCAACATACGCGTCATGACAGGCCCCGAAGCACTGGACCATTTCCAGCAGCTGACCGCCCTGGCCAAGGACCTCCTCTCGGATTTCCGCGAGGTCGAACAGAACTTCCGGAAGCTGGACCGCCAAGTCCGCGAGCAGATCGCCACCTGGGACGGCACCCAGGGCGAGCTCCTGGAATCGATCTTCGCAAACCAGCAGGACATCAGCAGCTCCCTGCAGGGGCGTACATTCCAGGGCTTTTGGGACTACCTCATGTCACCGGAGTCCCGGAGAAAACTGCAGGAACTCCTCCAGCGCGCCACCCAGATCGAGGCCCTTGCCCACGCGGACAACCTCCACGCCGTGGTGAACCTGCACCAGGACTGGTTGCCCGCCGTCGAACAGACCCAGGGCACCGTCCGCCAGCTGTCCCAGCAGATGCGCCGACTGCTCGACGACAAGGTGTTCCTTGAGAACAAGCGCATCATGCAGCTCATCCGGAGCATCGAGTCCGGTGCCCTCGCCACCCGGGAGCAGCCGCCGTCGGGGGACTTCATGACCATTTCGGCCCCGTCAGTGGACATTACGCTGCCTTTCGAACGGCCGCTGTATGAGCCGAGCCGGCGGGTGATGGTGGACGACGACGTCCTCACGGCCGACGACGCGGACGTGGACGCCGGCGCCCTGTTCAGCCAGTTCCACGTGGACAAGGAACGACTCAAGGCCAATATCGACGCAGTCCTCGCCGAGGCGGAACAGACCACCCTCGCGGAGGTCACCGCCGCCTACCCCGTCTCGCAGGGCCTGGCGGAAATTGTGACCTACTACCAGCTGGCCACAGAGTCGGACTGGGCGAGCATCACGCCGGACGCCCTGCAGCAGGTTTCGTGGCAGGCCCCGGACGGCAGCATCCGCGAAGCGACCATCGATCAGATCATCTTCGGAAGGCCAGCATGAACCCGGCGTCGAATTCCCCAAGCACTGCGGAAACGGAAAGCCGGACACCCGAGGAACTTCCCGGTGTGGTCACCCGGCTTTTCAAGGGTGTCCTCTACGCCGAAGGGGACGAGAAGCTCTGGCAGTCGCTGCTGGGCCTGTCCTCCCAGGTCCGCGACTACGTTTCCGTGCTGGGTCTGGACCTGATCCTGGACGAATCCGAGGGCTACGCGTTCCTGAAGTCGCGCGAGGACCCCGATAGCAATCTCCCCCGGCTGATTCCGCGGCGGCAGCTGACCTTCAACGTCAGCCTGTTGCTGGCCCTCCTGCGCGGCCGGATGCTGGAGTTCGACACCAACAGCAGCGAGCTCCGGCTCATCATGACCGAGCAGGACATCGCGGACATGGTCGCCGTCTTCCTGCCCGAATCCAGCAACGAAGCCAGGATCATGGACCGGCTCGCCACCGACATCAAGAAGGTGGTGGACTTCGGTTTTCTGCGCAAACTCCGCGGACAGCCCGGCACATACGAGGTGGCCCGAATCCTAAAGGCGTTCGTGGACGCCCAGTGGCTGGAGGAGTTCGACGCGCGGCTGGCGGACTACCGAGCGACCCTTTCGGGAACAGGGCTTTCGGGAACAGGCCTCGCCGGAGCGGCGCCCGCCAGCGCCGGAACACCGGACGCCAGTGCCGCGGAGGAGGACAGCAAGTGACAGCTGACCTGCAGGACACCCTTTTCAGCCTGGAAGAAAAGACGGACGACGCCGCCACTCCCCCGGGCTTCCGGCTGCACCGTTTGGAGCTGCTGAACTGGGGCACGTTCCACCAGGGCGTGCGGACGTTCCGGCTGGACGGTGCCAACAGCCTCCTTACCGGTGACATCGGCTCCGGGAAGTCGACCGTTGTCGACGCCATCACCACCCTGCTGCTGCCGGCGAACCGGATCGAGTACAACAAGGCGGCCGGCGCGCAGAAGAAGGAGCGCTCGCTGATGTCGTACGTGCGCGGCTTTCACAAGAGCACGCGCAGCACGGGCGGCGAGTACTCCAAGCCGGTGGCACTGCGGGGCACGGGCGCCCTGACCGTAGTGCTCGCCGTTTTCCACAATGCCGTGCTCAACAAGTCGGTCACCCTGGCCATCACGCTGTGGGCAACCCAGGAAGCGGGCCAACCCAGCCGCTTCTACTCGCTTGCTGAGGCGGATCAGTCCATCGCGGCGGACTTCTCAAACTTCGGGCAGGACCCCGCGAAGTTGAAGAAGAAACTCCGCGCTGCCGGTGCAGCCGTCCATGACACCTTCGAGCCCTACGCAGCAGCCTTCAAGCGGCAGTTCGGGATCAGCGGCAACCAAGCCATGGAACTGTTCCACCGCACGGTGTCCATGAAGCAGGTGGAGAACATCACCTCCTTCGTGCGCACCAACATGCTGGAGGAAGACAACGTCGGCGAGCGCATCGGTAACCTCATCCACCATTTCGACGACCTAAAAAAGGCCCACGACGCGGTGCTGCGGGCCAAGGACCAGATCACGCTGCTGACTCCAATCAAAGGGGGCGCAGCACAGCACGCGCAGCTGAGCCGTGAGGACGAGCTGGCGCGCCAGCAGCGGGACCAGCTGCATCCCTGGTTCACGGACCGGAGGCTGCAGCTGAGCCTGGAACACCAGTCGGAGCTGACACGCACCGGGGAACGGCTCCAGGAAGACGGCACGAAACTGCGCACCGCAATCACCGGGAAGCGGCACGAGCTGTCCGCCATCCAGGAGGACGTCCGCACCAACGGCGGCGGCCGGCTGGCGGCCATCGACGCTGACGTTGCACGGCTGACTGACCAGTCCCGGACCCAGCGGCAGCGCTTCGAGACCTACACTGCAGCAGCCAAGGACGTGGGACTTCGGACCCCGGAAGACCGGGTGCTGTTCGACGCGAACCGGGCACGGCTCGGTGAGGTCGAATCGCAGCTCGGCAACCAGTCCAATGAGCTGCAGGAAGACCGAACGAAGCTCTCCATTACCCGCACCGAACAGACGGCCCGGCTGACCGAGATCGGCGCCGAACTGCGCAGCCTGCAGTCCCGACCCAACCTGCTGCCGCTCCCCCAGCTGGAGCTCCGCCGACGGCTGTGCGATGGAACGGGAATCGCGGAAACCGCGCTGCCGTATGCCGGCGAACTGCTGCGGGTCCGCGACGGCGAGGGCGCGTGGGAGGGCGCAGCGGAACGCACACTGCACGGCTTCGCTCTGTCCCTGCTGGTCCCGGCAGAACACTATGCGGCGGTCAGCAGTTGGGTGGATGCCAACAACCTGCGCGGCCGGCTGGTCTACCTGAGGATCGGAGAGTCCCCCGCGGCCAGGACGGCGGAGCCGCGCACCCTGGCCGCGAAGATCGCCATCAAGCCGGGCACGCCGTTCCGCAACTTCCTGCTGGATGCACTCGCCACCCGGTTCGACCACGTCTGCTGCGACACCCTCGAGGACTTCCGCCGCTACCCGCAGGCGCTGACGGTCAACGGTCAGCTCAAGGGCGCCCGGGGCAGGCACGAAAAGGACGACCGGCGGGAGCTGACGGACCGGCGCAACTATGTGCTCGGCTGGGACAACCACGACAAGATCAGTCGCTTCCTCGCCGAACAGGACGAAGTCAAGGGCCAGCTCGTGGTCACGGAGACCCAGCTGAAAAAGGTCAACGCCTCCCTGGGCGATCTGGGCAGGCAGAACCAGCAGCTCGGTATCGTACGCGGGGTGGCCGACTTCAGCGAGATCAGCTGGCAGCTCACGGCCCGGCGGATCGAAGAGCTCAAGGCGGAAACGCTCGAGCTGGAGACCGCCAGCGACGTCCTGAAACAGCTCACGGCCAAGGAGGCCGCCGTGGCTGCGGACCTGGAACGGCTCGAGGACAAGGCCGGCAGGCTGCGCGAGCGCCTGGGCGCCAACGAGAAGGACGCCAAGGACATCTCGGAAGCGATCGATGAGTGCCGCGGCATTCTCGCGGAGACTCCCTTGACGGACGACGGCGGCGTGCTGGCCGCCGTCGAACAGCTCACCGCCGCCGCGCTCGGGGACAAGGCGATCACGTACAAGAACACCGGCACGGCGGAAAGCTCCGTCCGCTCCGGACTGACGGATACCATCGATGCGCTGTCCAAGCGCATTGCGCGGGCGGCGGAAAGCACAGTCCGGCTGATGGCGGATTTCCGCAACAAGTACCCCAACGAGACCACGGACATCGACGCCGCGCTCGAGGCCGCCGCGGACTACAACCGGCTGCTGGAACAGCTGGTCAGCAATGACCTCCCCCGGTTCGAGGCGCACTTCAAGGAATCGCTGAACCAGAACACCATCCACGAGGTGGTGGCGTTCAACGCATTCCTGGACAGCCGGCGGCAGGACATTGTGAACCGGATCGGCGAGATCAACCAGTCGCTGGCCGGGATCGAATACAACCCGGGCCGGCACATCCAGCTGGAGCATCAGAACACGTCCGACCAGGATGTGCGCGAGTTTGGAGTTGACTTGCGGGCCTGCTCGGAGGGGACCATCGGCGACGAGGACCAGTACTCGGAGCAGAAGTATCTGCAGGTGGAGCGGCTGATCGAGCGCTTCCGGGGCCGCGAGGGCCTGACGAATTTGGATGAACGGTGGACCGCGAAGGTCACGGACGTCCGGAACTGGTTCACCTTCTCCGCGTCCGAAAAGTGGACCGAGACCGGCGAGGAGTTTGAGCACTTCACGGATTCCGGCGGCAAGTCGGGCGGTCAGAAGGAGAAGTTGGCCTACACGATCCTCGCCGCGGCCCTGGCGTTCCAGTTCGGGCTGGCTTCCGGCACCGGGAACGGGGCTGGGGGCGCGTCCAAGAATGCGGGCGGCGGCCGCAGTTTCCGGTTTGTGGTGATCGACGAGGCGTTCGGGCGCGGGTCGGATGAGTCCGCGCGGTACGGGCTGCAGCTGTTCCAGCGGATGAAGCTGCAGCTGCTGATCGTCACCCCGTTGCAGAAGATCCACGTGATCGAGCCCTTTGTTTCGCATGTGGGGTTCGTGGCGAACACCACCGGCGACGACTCGCAGCTGCGCAACATGACCATCCAGGAATACCGGGACGAACGGGACCGGCGTGCCTAAGCGGCGTCCCGAGGGCCCCGAACCGAGCTTGCGGGGTTTGGGAAGGGACCTCCGCGCTGATGGGCCGAAGAAGTGGACCAGCGTGGCTGACCTGAGCGGGCTGTCACTGAAGGCGTGGAACAACGGCGCACTGTTGCGCGAACTGCTCGAACCCACCGGAGTCTACCCGCGCCGTCGTTCGCTGAAACGCCCGACGGCGGGAGAGTTGCTCAGCGACTACGCTGCGGCCCGAAGCTGGGCGGCTGAGCTGTCCAACACAGCGGGCGCCTACCGTTTGGAAACGGTCGACGTCGGCCGGAACACTATCGGTTCCAACCGGCTTCCGGCGGCGGCGGTTTTCGATACGGCAGAGGATGAGATCGCCTTTGCCGGCAAGACACGCGATGCGGCCCGGTTTCGCGAACTTGTGGCCGGGCTGTCGGAGCTGGACCCATCAGCCGGAGCGGCATTGCGGAGCTGGGCACTGAAACGCCCGCTGCAACTTCTGGACCTGCGCGAGTCGGCGCTGACCGCCGCGCGGGTGGCGCTGTGGCTGCGGGACAATGCGTCGCCGGGGATTTATCTGAGGCAGCTGGGCCTGCCCGGGGTGCATACGAAGTTCATCGAGGCGCATCGAAGGGTCATCGACGAGATGGCCGCCCTGCTGCGGGCGGGGTCCGCGGATCCGCAGCCGGACCCGGTAAACGTGGAGCCGTTGGTGGCGGAGGCGGCTGACGTCGCGGATACTGCCCTGGTCGGTTCCATGGCTCGCACACCGGCCGCGCGCTTCGCAATGCGCCATGGCTTCCTGCATCCGCCGGAGCTCGTCCGGTTCCGCCTGCTTGATCCCGCAATGAAAGTTCTGGGCGGCGCCCGGGACATCACGGTGACGGCCGAGGCATTCAGCACACTGCAATTGCCGGTGCACACCGTGATCGCAACAGAGAACCAGGTCAATTTCCTCGCGCTGCCCGATCGGCCGGGTACGCTGGCCCTCTACGGTGGCGGGTACGGCTTTTCGTCCCTGCGTGATGCGGCCTGGCTGCGGGACTGTGAGGTCCTGTATTGGGGCGATCTGGATACGCATGGCTTCCGGATCCTGGACCAGTTGCGCGCAGTGCATCCCCACGTGGCCAGCGTGCTGATGGACAAGGAGACGTTGCTAGCCCACCGGGATGCCTGGGGCAGGGAGCCGTCGCCGTCGCGGGCAGCCCTGACCCGGCTGACCGCTGAAGAAGACGTGCTCTATGAGGCGCTTGGGAATGACAGCTACGGATCAGCCGTTCGCCTCGAACAAGAGCTGATCCGCTGGGACTGGGCGCTCGAACGCCTCTATGGCTGAACCAGTCAACGCCCCAGCCCAAGAAAGACGGCAAGGGACTGCTCAACGGCAACCATGGTCTTGGAATCTATTCGGCCTATCCGCTGCCCGAGGTTGGCACGCCGCACTGTTGTGGGCTTGTCCACCATGATCTGGCTGAGTTGCTTCAAGCCGGTGAGCTGTCCGGGGTCAACTGTGAGCCTCAGCAGCGGAGCATCCGTCAGGTGAGTCGTTAGCGGCAGAAGGGTGACCGACTCCGAGGCCGCAAACAGGTCATCCTGGATTATGAGTGCTGGCCATGGTTTCTGCGCATATGTTCCCCCCGAAACCGTCCACAGCTCACCGCGATTCACTCCGGCCAGTCTTCCGCAATCTGTTCGATGAAGTCTTGGTCGTCGCTGGCATGGTCGGAGGCCGCGACCGCCAGCGCTTGGCGCCGGGCCTCACGCCTAAACTCCTCTGTCCGCGTATCCGGAACCCACATCTGAATCTGCCGGAAGCCACGCTCCCGCATGGCAGCTCGGTGCCGTGCTGCACCGTCCCTTACGCCCATAAATCAAAGTTACATGTAGCACTATTCAGCGGCACCCGGCATGGACAATGTCCAGGCTATCCCATGCTCCGACGGCTGCCGCCGGCAGTGCGGCCCCACGCCGTCGTCGGGCACCTGTACGCGCAACGCGGCGGGCATATCCTGCCAACGAAGCCAGCCCTGCACCTAAGCTACGGGAGAAGACCCATGGAGACCGAGGCGTTTACCCGCATCGCAGGCCTGCCACGACGGGCGCCACAACCGAGGCCGTCAGGAAGTAGCCATGCCGCCCCCGAACCAAACTGAAATCAGGCTCCGCAGAGGGTCAACTCCCTGGCGATCGAGGCCGGGCAGGCCGGACTGGCCACCAGCTACGGGCGAACGTGGGGCGAAACTCAGAGCTATTGCAGTTGACAACCAATTGGTGGCGTAAATGACAGATTTTGTTGAGTAGAGAGGTCTATATCGAATACGAGTTCCAGTGCTAAGGTCGGCGAGAACTTTCATCTGAATCTGATTTGTGGGGGCACAAATGAATACACGTTTTGGGCGCAACGATGTTCGACTTCCGGACGGAATGTCTTGCCAGCCGGTCGACGGCAAACGGCTTTCAACAGTTTCCGGTCGGCTAGCAAAGACCGCAGTCATGGCGAGCGCTGCTCTCCTTGCGCTTACAGCTTGTGGAGGCCAAGCTGTGGCCTCACTACCGACGGCGTCAGCGTTTAAATCAGCTTCCGAGACTCCAACGGCTTCGGCCACAGCTACTGCGCCCGCAACAATCTCCTGCACCACGGAAGATTCAAGTGAAACCCACCAGCAAACTGTCTTTATCTGCACGAAGTCTGACGATGGAAAGCTGCTGTGGATGGAGCAATCAGCATCAAAGCGGGTAAAGGATGCTCGGGCAGCGGCCGCCTCGCTCGCCCTTAAAGCCGCTGCCGCCAGGGCAGCTTCTGATGCAGCCGCCAAGGAAGCGCAAGCCAAGGCTGCGCAGGAACAAGCCGCGACGGAAGCGGCACGCCAGCAGGCTGCAGCTGCGGAATCCGCACGCCAGCAGGCTGTAGCCGCTGAAGCCGCACGTCAGCAGGCTGCAGCGGCGGCTGCCGCAGCGAAGGTTCAAACCCCCGTTCGGCCGGTTGTCCCAGCAGCTCCCTCTGGATGCGATCGCAACTATTCAGGTGCATGCGTACCGATCGCTTCTGATGTGGACTGCGCCGGCGGGAGCGGCAACGGTCCAGCGTACGTAGGAGGACCAGTGAAAGTCGTCGGAAGTGACATCTACGGCTTGGACCGCGACGGCGATGGTTTTGGCTGCGAGTAGCGCGCTCTACTCCGTTCAACACGTGACCCGTCCGTGGTCCTCCACCGGTATGGGGATTGGATCACCAAAGCCGAGCAGCATGTAGGCCGCCCCCGCGGGTGTCGTAGTTGCCGTATATTCGCTGAGCGCGCTACTGCCTTTGCGGGGCCTCATGAGGGCAAGCAGTTGCGGGGGACGGTGGCAGCGCTGCAGACAGCGACCTGTACGTAGCGACGCTGCGGGCATATCCTGCCAACAAAGCCAGCCCTGCACCTTGGCTACGGGAGAAGAACCATGGAGACCCCGACGGCGACCGACGCGCCGTCCCCCGAAGCAGCCGCCGGACCTGCGGCTCCGCAAAGCGTCAACACCCTTATCATCGGCGCCGGGCAGGCCGGCCTGGCCACGAGCTACTGGCTGAGCCGGGCCGGCGTCGAACATCAGTTGCTGGAACGGCGCGAAACGCTCGGCGGAGCGTGGCAGGACCGGTGGGACGCGTTTTGCCTGAACACGCCGAACTTCTCGCTCGCGCTGCCCGGCATGCCGTATAAAGGCCCCGCCCCGGAAGCATTCATGCTGCGAGATGACCTCATCGGCCATTTCCGGCACTATGCGGAGAGCATCGGCGCTCCTGTCCGGACGGGCGAGGACGTCACGCGTATCTCGCCCGCGGAGGGCGGCGGCTTCGACGTGGCCACAACCCAGGGCAGCTGGCGGGCCCGGAACGTGGTGCTTGCTACCGGCGGTTACCAGACGCCGAAAATCCCCGCGCTGTCGGCGCAACTGCCCAGCCACATCCTGCAGCTTCACACCGACAGCTACCGCAACCCGGCCCAACTGCCCGACGGTGCCGTGCTCATCGTGGGCACCGGCCAGTCCGGCGGCCAGCTCGCCGAGGAACTGCTCGCCGTTGGCCGCGAAATCCACCTGGCGGTGTCCACGTGCCCGGAAGCACCGCGCCGGTACCGCGGCCAGGACCTCCTCTATTGGATGATGCAGCTTGCACAATTCGGCCCCGACTACGGACTGAACGGCCTCACCGTGGGGCAGCTGCCCTCCCCCGCGGCGAGGTTCGCCTGCAACCCGCTGGTGTCCGGCGCCGACGGCGGCCACGACATCCACCTGCGCGACCTCGGCCGCCGCGGCGTCCGGCTGCACGGCCATTTGGAAGCAGCCGACGACGGCGACCTCGTCTTCAGTGATGACCTTCCGGAACGCCTGGGACTGGTGGAGGCGGCCTTCTACCAGCGGATGAAGCCGATGTTCGACAGCTATATTGCCGCCACCGGCATGTCGGCACCGGAGCCGGAGCCGCCGCGCAAGGACGACTGGCTTCCTTCGGAGCCGCCACGGCTGAACCTCGACGCCGCCAACGTCACGTCAGTCCTCTGGGCCACGGGCTACCGGCTGGACTTCAGCATCCTGGACATCCCGGTGCTGGACGAATGGAACTACCCCCGGCACCACCGCGGCGCCACCGAACACCCGGGCTTGTACGCCGTCGGATTGCCGTGGCTGACCGGGCACGGCTCGTCCATCGTGGCGGGCGTGGGCCGCGATGCCGAGTACATGGCGCAGCATATCGCCGGGAACATCGCCGCCCGGTGAAGTCGATATTCAGGAGGGGTGGCTACCCCGCGCCAGGCCCGTCGAAGTCCGCTGGCGCGGCGAGGCCGGCCGAGCCGAACCATTCCCTGGCCCATGCCTGGACAGAGGGGATCGCGAGTTGCTCAGCAACAAGATCCGGCGGCCCGCCGAACACGGACTTCCCCTCCTCCAGGAGTTCCCCGGTGCCGCTCCCGGCGAGGAGCCCGAAGAGGGCAGGCTGGTCCAGGAAGGGAAGCGTCCCGCCGTCGCCATCGGTCAGCACGCCCCAGCGCGAGGTGAACAGCGAAAACTCCTCCGGACGTTCCCCGTGGTCCGCCACGAGCGGGCAGGCTTCGCCGTCGACCTGGATCCGCCGGTAGTTGGGCTCCGTTTCGTCCAGGGCCATCAGTTGGACATCGTCCAGCCACGAAAGCCAGACCGCCGTGCACTCTCCCATCAGCGGATACGGGGCCGCAGCGATGTAGCCGGCCCTGCTGACGTGGGCGGAGTGGCCAACGGCGATGTTGTGGAGCTGCCCCCGGACCAGCGGCAGGACCGCGCTGACAGGCTGGGAGTAGTTGGCGAATTTCCGCCGCATCACCTCGGCGCTTGAATTCGAGCCGATGGAGACCACCAGGGAACGGGCTTCCAGCGGTGCGGCGCCGGCCTGCGCGAGGGCCTCATCCAGTCCGGCTAAAAGCTCAAGGGGCCGGAATTCATCGCCGTCCATGACACCCGAGGCCACGGGCGGGTCCCACGGATACAGCAGCGGATCGAGGCGGCCGGCGCCGCCGGCCCCGCTCAGTCCCATGGACTCAGCCGGATGAAGCCGTCGGCATCGTGCTGGAGACTAATCAAGGTGGCCCGCTTTCATGGTTCGGGACTTCCAGTGTCCCGCACTTTAGGGGGAACCGGACCTTCGGCGTTTAGGGAGCAGGCCAGCCCAAGACGCTTCAGGGCCAGGCCATTCCGGCAAGCGGGCCTTGTCCAACAAACTAGTAGTACTTGTTACGCTGAGATTCCCAAAGACCACAAAGCGAGGCAAACGTGCACGAGGACGCCGCCAGGTTCCTGTCCCAGCCGGTGGAGGCCCAGCCCGGCTCGCCCCTCCGGGTTGCGGTGTACTCCCGGATCGCCGAGGCCATCCGCAACAACCTGCTGACGCCCGGCTCGATGCTCCCCACCGAAACGGAGCTCGGCGCGGACATGAAGGTCAGCCGCACCGTGGTCCGCGAAGCCCTCATGCTGCTCGAAGAGGACGGTCTGATCCGGGCCCGCCGCGGCGTCGGACGGTTCGTCGCCGACACCCTCCCCCGCATCGGAATCGAACGGATCCGCCCCTTCGAGGAAGTCCTCGGCGGCCCCGGGCAGCGCATCGAGATCAAACGCATCCAACGGCAGCGGCAGGCCGCCTCCGAGTTCGTCGCCCCGGGCCTGGGCGTGGAGCCCGGCGCCGACTGCTGGTTTTGGGAGTCGGTCCTGATCCGCGACGGTGAAGCCGTCGCCCACCTGCAGGAAAACATCTCGGCGCTGCCGGTGAGCCTGGGCAGCAGTTCCGCTGCCGCCGCGCCGTTGGACATCGACGACGGCGGCAGCACCCTGCTCGCGACACTGAACCACCGCTTCGGCCGGGTCCTCGGGCCCGGCGAATGCCAGATCAGCCTGAGCCAGGTGGGGCCCAGCCGGGCCAAGCTGCTCGACCTGCGGGCCCCGGATCCGGTCCTCGTGCTGACGCAGTACGTCAGGCACGCGAACCGGCCCTTCTACCTGGCCAAGTGCCTGATCGCGGCACGCGCCGGGCACCTCTCCGTGATGCAGTCCCTCCAGTCCTAGTACTCCAGTCGCGTTCAGGCCAAGGGCTGTAACCTACCGGACCGCGTTGTCCGCGTTCACCCGGCCATGTTCCCAGTAGGTGCCCGTACCAGGGATTGTGTCGGCGGTTGATTCGACGTTTGCGCGGACTGACGTGTGCGTGGCGCCAGGATGTGAGCTCCAGGCAAGCGCGGCAACGCCGGCGACGATAGGTGAAGCCATTGAGGTACCGCTGCCCACGTCATACCCCTGAGAGCGGCCGTTCTGCGTACCCAGGTAGAACGGATGGTTCGGGAAGGTCGAGTAAACATTGACACCGGGCGCTGCGACATCCACCCACTTGGCGCCGTAGGTTGAGAAGGAAGCTTTGGCGTCCGTGTTGTCGGTTGCGGCGACGGCAATAACGTTAGGGTATGCGCCTGGGTAGATCTTGGCCTGAGTACCGGCGTTGCCTGCTGCGGCAACTAGTACCGCACCTGCATTCCATGCGTTATTGACGGCAGTTTCGAGGGTGCGTGAAGAGACGCGCTGTCCAAGGCTCATGTTGATCACCTTGGCACCGTTGCTGACGGCCCAGTTGATACCGTTTGCAATGGCTGACGAAGATCCAGAGCCGCTGTCGTTAAGCACTTTGGCATCCAGGATCGTGCAACCCGGGCACACACCAGCCACACCAATCGTGTTGTTGGCGGTGGCGGCAACAATACCGGCCACGTGGGTGCCGTGGCCGTAATTGTCCTCACCGGTTGGCGTACCACTGAAGTTGGCGCGTGCAACAACCTTTGGTGCGATGTCGGGGTTGTCGCTTGCGACACCTGAATCGACAATGGCAACTCTCGTGCCGCCACCGGTTGTGACGTTCCACGCTTCGACGGCGTCGACGTCAGCGTCAGCCTTGCCCGCGGCTACAGTTAGCGTGCTGGCGGTGTTGGTAAATGATTGGCCATCGTTTTGCAGAGCGTACTGGCGAGGGAAATACTGGTCATCTGTAGCGGCAGTAACGAGCTCGTCCGGCTCGGCGTACTCAACTGCCGGGTTCCGGCTTAGGGCTTCGATGAGTTGAAGTTCTTTGCCAGCCGGTACCTTAATAAGTTGAGCGCCAGTGCTGCCGATACTGGGACCCTCCCTGAGGCCGTGCTGGCGCAGTACGCCGGCTGCCGCGCCATTGTCGCGGAATTTAACCATGATTTGCCCCGCGATGTGTGATGTCTGGGTCGCCGCGTTGCTCGTGGTCACTGCGTTGCTCGGGGCTGCCAACGTGATTGCACCACAGCCGATGACTACCGCCGCGAAACTAGCTATAACGATTCTTTTCATGAGGAGTATCCTGCTTCAATCGGCACCGGCTAGATAGTGTCTGTCGGCAAATTACACCTCGGTTTCCCCATGAAGGGTTGCATTTCCGAGCACCCAGCCAAGCGCGCCGCTGTGCCTGCTCAGGCCAGAGCCGGAACAGGCACAACAGCCGCCGTCGTACTTTCAGGGTCGTACTTTCAGGAAAGCGACTGCAGCACCTCCACCAGGTGCGGCGCGAAGTCGCCGTCGAGCTCCAGCACCACCCGGCAGCGGGCGCCGGGCTGCTCAGGGTAGTCCATGTACCGTCCGCGGAGGTCGCAGATGGTCTGGCCGCGGCCCGGGCCGGAAGTCGTGTCGACGTCGACCGTCACCACCGGGGCGACGGCCGCGCTGACGCCGCCCGTCGCGAGGGCCGCCGCGAGAGGGTCGTGCATCGCCGAGCAGGCCCGGCCGAACTGGCTCTCGTAGAAGCGGAAGTAATAGCCCAGCATGTCACCGAGTGCCTGCGGGACCGGATGGGCCGCCGCGAGCAGTTCCTGCCGGTGGCTCTCCTCGAGCACATTGGACATAGTGACGTCCAGCGGCACCAGGGTCACATCCCAGTCGGCGGCGAACACCTCCGCGGCGGCTTCGGGGTCGTTGGCGATATTGGCCTCCGCCACGGCGGTGATGTTCCCGGGAGCGAACGCGGCGCCGCCCATGATGGTGATGTCCCGCACCAGCCGGGGCAGCGCGGGGTCCAAACGAAGCGCTTCGGCGATATTAGTGAGCGGTCCGACGGCCAGGATCCGCAGCTGGCCGGGATGTTCGTGGGCAAGACGGACCAGCATTTCGGCCGCGGTTCCGGCCACCAGCTCGGCGTCGGCCGCCTCCAGCGAGACTTCGCCGATCCCGTTGGAACCGTGGACATGTGGGGCGCCGCCGTGGAAGGAACCGGCCTGCGGGTCGTGCGCTCCGAGCGCGACGGGGACGTGGGCGTGCCCGGCGAGCTGAAGCAGGTCCAGGGTGTTCCGGGCGCCGACGGCGGCACTGACGTTGCCGCTGACGGTACCGATCCCCTGCAGGTCCGCCTGCGGCGAGGCGAGCAAGTAGGCCAAGGCGAGGGCGTCGTCGATGCCGGTGTCGCAGTCGAGGTAGAACGGGTGGCTGGTGGGCATGGTCATTGCTGGGTCTCTCGTTTCGTTGGTAACGGGTGTGATGCGGGTGCGTCAGAGCTTTTCGCCCTTGGGTGCGGCGACGAAAAGGCTGACAAGGAACGCGGCCGCGGTGATGGCGACCGAAATCCAGAGGGCGGTGGTGTAGCCGGCGGACGTCGCCTGGGCGGCGAACGGTGCCACGAGCACCACGCCGAGGCTCGCGCCGATGCCGAAGGAGGCGCCGTTGATGCCGGGCAGGGCGGCGGGTGCTTCCTTCGGTGAGAGCAGGACGGAGAGTCCGTTGATAGCCGTGAGGAAGAGGCCGTTGTAGAAGATGCCGAGGGCCGCGATCGCGATCAGGACGGCGATCTGGTTGTCGGAGAACGTGGCCGCGGCGATGGCGCAGGCCAGGCTCAGCCCAGTCCCGGCCCGGAGGGTTTTGATCCAGCCGCGGCGGTCGGCGAGCCAGCCGGCGAGGGGTGCGGCGAAGACACCGATCAGCGCGGCGGGGGTCAGGAACAGCAGCGCCGACAGGGAGGCGCTGAGTCCGAAGCCGTGGTGGGTGTCCTGGCTGAGCAGCACCACGGTGAAGTTGATGATGGCGAAGATGCCGGCGAGGGTCAGGACGGTCGTGGCGATGACGGGCCAGACCTGGCGGGAGCGCAGGTGGTGGACGGCGATGAGCGGGTGGCTGCGCTTCTTCTCGATCATCCAGAACGCGGTGAAGGACGCGATGGTGCCGGCGAGCAGCGCCAGGGTGCTGGGGGCGGTCCAGCCGGCGGCTGAGCCGTCGGAGACGAAGTAGGTGATGAAGACCAGGAACAGAGAAAGGGATCCGGCGCCCCACCAGTCCATGGCTCCGCGTACGCCGTGGGGGCGTCCCTTCGGGACGGTTTTGATGATGCAAGCTGCCGCTATGGCCGTCAGGACAAGCACGACGACAAAGATGGACCGGAAGCCGAGGGTCTCGGCCATGAGACCGCCGACGTAGCCGTCCGCGCCGCCCACTCCCCCGTTGATGGCGGCGATGATGCCCACGGAGGTGCCGAAGACGCGGGCCTGCAGGTTTTCGCTGAGGACGATGTAGGCGAGCGCGAAGACCGCGCTGGAGACTCCCTGAAGGAACCTGCCGGCGATGAGGAGCGGCAGGGTGGGGGCTGCGATGCAGAGGATGGTGCCCGCGCCCATGATTCCGAGGACCAGGAGCAGGGCGGCGCGGCGTCCGATGAAGTCGCTCCAGCGTCCGATGACGGGCCCGGCGATGGCGCCGGCGAGGAAGAACATCGACTGGACGGGGGCTGCGCTCTCGGGTCCTTGGCCGAAGGATGCCGCGATCTGCGGCAGCGCCGGGGTGACCATGCTGGCGTTGAGCTGGAAGGACAGCACGCCGAGCAGCAGAGTGGAGATCAGCAGGGCGGCACGGCGGCCGCCGAGTTTTGTTTGGTCCTCGCCCGTTTGGGTTGCGACGGCGGCTGGCGGCGAAGTGGCAACTGTTGCTGGGGTGTTCACATCAAACTCCTTTGTTCTGCAGGTGAGCCCTGCCTTTAGGATGTGAGTTGTTATACAACCATGTATGACACACAAGTACAACCATGGCGTACACTATTTTCTAATCCAGCCGCCTCCGGCTCGACCTGATAGGACCTTTCATGAGCACTCGCCTTCCTGCCGTCACCGTCGTCGGCAGCATCAACCTCGACATCATCGCCACCACGGACCGGCTTCCCACCGCCGGCGAGACCATCGGCGGCGGTGTTCTTCAGCAGCAGCCTGGCGGCAAGGGAGCCAACCAGGCCGTTGCCGCCGCCCGGCTGGGCGGGAGCGCCCGGATGATCGGCGCCGTGGGCAGCGACGCCCAGGGCCGCCTGATGGTCGAGTCCCTTTCCGGCGCGGGAGTGGACACCACCGATGTAGCAGTGCTCGACGGCGGCGCAACGGGTACCGCGCTGATCGTGGTGGACCGCGACGGCGAGAACCAGATCGTGGTCTGCCCGGGGGCGAATTCCGGGTTTTCGCTGGATGGGGTGGAGTTCGGCCCGGACGAGACGGTGCTCTGCCAGCTCGAAGTGGGCCTGCCCGTGGTGGTGGAAGCCGCCCGTCGTTCCTCCGGTTTCTTCGTCCTGAACGCGGCCCCGGCCATGGACCTGCCGGCGGAGCTGCTGGAGCGCTGCGACCTGGTGATCGTCAACGAAACCGAGTACGAGCTGATCCATGCGCTGGGAGACGCGAAGCTTGTTGCGGTGACGTACGGCAAGGACGGGTCGGCGATGTTCGAGCGCGGGCGACGGGTGGCGGAGGCTCCAGCTGCTGTTGTGACGGTGGCGAACACGATCGGTGCCGGTGACGCGTTTTGCGCAGCCCTCGTCCTGGCGATTCGGGCGGGACTCGACTACTCCGCGGCGCTGGCCGTGGCTAACGCAGTCGGCGCGGATGCGGTGGGTGACCCCTCGTCCCAGCCTGCGCTGGCTCCGCTGGAGGAGTACATTGCCCGGGTGGCCGGAGCCGGGGTTGCTTGCCGGTGACCTTGGTTTTCAGGCCTGCAGGGCCTGCCGACTATCCAGAGGTCCGGAGAATCACCCGGGAGGCGTACCTCCGCGCCGGGCATTTCACGGCCGACCACACCTACATGAGTGTGCTGGACAACGTGGAACACCGGGCGGAGCATGCTGAGGTGTGGGTGGCCGAAGCCTCCGGTGACGTGGTCGCGGCGGTGACGCTGACGTTCGCAGGGCAGCCGTACAGCGAGATCGCCCGCGACAATGAGCTGGAGTTCCGGATGCTCGCTGTTGATCCGGCTGTTCAAGGCAAGGGAGTCGGGCGCGCCGTTGTCCGTCAGGTCATTGATCATGCGCAATCATTGCCGGACATCAGCGGGATCACCATCACGAGTGCGACGTTTATGGAACCAGCCCATGCTCTCTATGAATCCCTGGGCTTCCAGAGGGTTCCGGACCGCGACTGGTACGTGCCGGGCGAGGATGTACTGCTGTGGGTGTTTAGCTTGGAGGTTTGAAGGGCGTTTGCGACCCTTCATAGTCAGAAATCGACGCCGGCCCGACTCAGGGACCGGACCTCGCCCATCCTGAGGCCGCAAAGCAGCGCGTAGGTCGGCAAGCTCCAACCGGCCGGCGAATCTCATCGTATTCGGCGGGCCGGGAGCGGCATTCCTCTTGAGCTAGTCATATTGCGCACATTTTCGGAAGGCCGAATATTGCTGAAACACAGTGGGGACTGCCCCCGGTCTTGTTGACTCCTTGAACTAGCGAGCTGGTGCTCGTGGAAGGATGTTGACCATGCCGACGGCTTATGGGGCGGAGTTCCGCCAGGATGTTATTGATGTGGCCCCGCAAGGGCGAGGCGCCGCTGGCGCAGATTGCGAAGGGTTTCGGGCTTTCGGTCACCACGCTGAAGCGCTGGATCGCCATCGCCGAGCGTAAGGAAACCGGGGAACGGCCGGCACCGTCAGAGTCGGCCGAGATGCGCGAGCTGAAGAAGCGCAACCGCCTGTTGGAGCAGGAGAATGAGATTCTGCGCCGGGCTGCTGCCTATCTGGCAAGGGACATCAACCCAAAATGATCTACCCGCTGGTCACGGATCTTGCCGCCGAGGGAATGCCCGTGGCGGTGACCTGCAGGGTGTTGAAGTTCAGCAAGCAAGGCTACTACCGGGGGAGGGCAAGCCCGGTGACGGAACGGGACTGGGCCGATGCGCACCTGGTCAACGCCGCCCTGGACATCCATGCCGACGATCCGGCGTTCGGGTACCGGTTCATCGCCGATGAGCTTCCGGAGCAAGGCATCACGGCGGGAGAGAACAGGGTCCAGCGTTTGTGCAGCGTCCAGGGCATCTGGTCGGTGTTTTCGAAGAAACGGGGCCTGAACCGGAAACCGGAAACCGGGACCACCGGTTCACGATGACCTGGTCGAGCGTGACTTCACCGCCGCTGCCCCGAACGAGCTGTGGCTGACCGACATTACCGAACACCCCACCGCCGAAGGGAAGCTCTACCTCTGCGCGGTGAAGGACGTCTATTCCGGGAGGATCGTCGGGTACTCGATGGACTCGCGGATGAAATCCTCGCTGGCCGTGTCTGCGCTGGAGAACGCGGTGCGGTCACGCCGTCCGGGAGGGACAGTGGTGCATTCGGACCGCGGCTCCCAGTTCCGGTCCCGCCGCTTCGTTGAATCGCTCCGGCATAACGGGCTGACCGGCTCGATGGGCAGGGTCGGTGCGTGCGTGGACAACGCCGCGATGGAATCGTTCTTGATTCGGTGCTCCGCCGGACATCAAGCAACTTTGCCTAGGCCGCTCCGCAGTCCCCCAATATGCGGCGCGGGCCGCAGAGGGACCCCCTGCTAGGCAAGCGGCAGATCGAGCTGACCAGGCAGGGCGCCTATCTGGACGTCGACATTCCGTCTTCGGTCCATATGGCGACAGGCTCGGGAGTGGGGCACTCATCGGCCGGCTTGAAATCGAGCTGAAGGTGCTTCTTCAGGCGGGTTGGGGAAGCGATCCAGTCCAGTGAGATAACGCACCTGTTCCAGTCCTCAGGCGGCACTACCGCCCAGAAGTTCACCGATCCCCCCGGGACTGGCCTGGGTCGCGCGCGAGGCTGGTCATCGTCTAGCTTTAGTGGGCGCTTGAGCGCGCGGAACAAGAAACCCGGCGTGGGCAACCCGGTCCTAGATCTTCTTCCCGGGATTTCGCCGCAACCACGACTCGACCCACTTGCGGCCTTCCTGCTCCATCTT
This sequence comes from Arthrobacter sp. P1_B3, assembly GCF_056406615.1. Lineage (NCBI taxonomy): Bacteria > Bacillati > Actinomycetota > Actinomycetes > Micrococcales > Micrococcaceae > Arthrobacter > Arthrobacter sp. P1_B3. The sequence continues at coordinate 28,291 of NZ_JBFTZV010000015.1, forward strand.
GGACAGTTCCTCGCGCCGTGCGCTCTCGAGCTCGCCTCGAAGTTCATCGGCTTCTCGCTGCACGGCAGAATCAAACTCCGTCGGGCGTTGCTGCTTCTGCCTTCTTACCGTGGTGGCCATCCTTGTTCTCCTTCCAAGTATCGGCCGGAGCCAATACTTCGGCTGGTTGCCCCCAGTCTAGTGTGCACTGACAGTACTAACGAGGGCCGACATTCCTGAGTCTTCACCTTTCGTGTGGGGTACTGAGAGCCCCACACACGATTCAGCCACGGCCAAAATCAGCCCGAACAACCCGAGATATTCCATGGCGAGCCTCTCCGGCAGTCCCTTCGGCGCGGTCGTGTTCATGGACAGCATTCCGTGGATTTGTCCATCGACCACCGCCGCAACAGAGGCGAAGCAGCGGTAAGCGCGCTCCGAATCTTGCCCAGCATGCGGTGTCTCCATGTCGGCGCGGTACTCGCTGTCGCCACGAAGTGTCCTCAGAAGAATCTCCCGCTCTTCGGGTTCTTTGGCCGTGATTTTTGTGCGACGCACCTCAAAGGTATTGTCCACAACCTCGAGAAAGTAGTCGCCACCACTCTTGCCCAAGCGGTAGTAATTGACCCTCACGGGAACTCCATCCCGTTCAAAGTAGGCCTGAAGCCTGCCGAGAACGCCCGTCACCAGGGGCTTGTATGCGCCAAGCACCTTCGCTTGACTAGTGGACGATGACGAAACTCGCCGCAGTTCTTCCAAGCGCTCGAGATTCCGGTGGAGCACCGACCGCATCGCAACGGCCTCATCTGACCTGGCCAACAGCGTGACATCCCTGAGCTTGCGTCGGAGTCTGTGCATAGCGACGCCCTGCCCGATTGCACCCGCGGCCGATACGCAAACGCCGACGATAATGAGGACGACGGCCCACCCCACGTCAGCTTGCTTGCCATCCTCAGGTGCGGTGAAGAGAGGCGGCAAAGCAACCATGCACCCGCCGACAATGATGCCGAGAGCGCCCAGATAGCTGACGGAATCCGTCCAGTTGGACTTAATCAATTTCGCCAGCGCCTTCAGGAGCCGACCTAGCAGCCGAAGAAACGCCCCCACTCTAGCTATCAAGGCCTCGCGCCTTCCTCGGATCCACCATTCGAACAATCCTAAGGGAGCATGCCCGAACGCGCGTTCACACTACGCGGACGTGACCCTTCGCCCCCACCGGAGCTCACACGCTCCGCAGACATTTTCATGCCACATCTCAAAGGGTTCCTTGGAGATGACACCGCAGTCCTCTTCGACTCGATAAGATCCACACCTTGAGCATCGCTGTGGCTGGCCCATGCGATGGCGGTGTAGGGCCATCGTAAAAGTGCTTATCGCATGCGACGTGGCGTCGAGTACAAGTTCCGCATCCCACGGGGTTGCATCCGCATAGTGCTGCAACCAAACTGCCAGGTCCCAGGTTCTGTCGGCGGCACTCTTGAGGTAGGCACGAAGCCGGCCGGAAGCAATGTGCTCTGACGCGACTCCAGCCCAGCCCTTGAAATTGCTCAACTGCGGGGGTTCATCCAAAGCCCCGGCGGGTACGACTGCCGCGACACTCGCCGTTAACGCCAGCAATGCCTCGCGACACCTGACGCCCACCGCTTGGAAGGCTTCAGCCTCATCGGCTGCATTGTACGCCTCTTCCGCCTGCTGGAACTTTCGCCACGCCACGCTAACCTGCGCCGAGTCTCCTACGTCGGCTTGGCTTGCGCCCCGTGATGCTACGCGAGCAGTCAGGCCGACATGGTACGTCACTGCCTCATTTGCGGACCTAAACTCTTCCTGTGAGTACAGGTTCCTAGGATTGGTGACGACCCAATACCTGTCGTCGTTCGTTCGAACGTCCCAAACTTCGTGGACTTCACCCAAGACTTTGGTGCTGACAAGGCGCTCGGCATGGACCACTTCCTCGTCAGTCTCGAGTGCCACGTAGTCCGACACCGCTCTGATCTGGTGCTCCAGCTCTTTCATTTGTCCTCGCTCGCTTCCCACAGTGGACTTCCCGTCCAAAACGGGCAGAGTTGGAGCCTACCCTGCAAACTGAGTTTGGTTTTTGTAGGTATTCAGCATTAATTGCGCTGGAGATGTTCTCGCCGGCGAGCAAAGGAAGCGTACAGATCTTCGTCACCGCGTCGTGAGCGGAGTTCGCATGCACCGTGCACATCCGGGCAGGCCCGAGTTGAGGACGGTGAGTGATGCGAGATACGCAGAGGTCATTCACTAGGGACTAGCTTTGTTCCGATGCCGGCTATCGCGCCACCGCGGCCGCCGACACATAGACGTCGGCCAGCATTAGCCGATGCAGCTTCCAGGTGATCGCAATCGGCCTCTTACCCGCGTGCTGGACATAGTCCACCTATCCGAGGCACGTATAGGGAACGGTCAGACCTGTCTGGTCTTCGGCCGAATCACGAGTAAAAATCAGGATCACCGAGGTCGCGGAGTCCACGGATCACCTTGGCGGCGCGGGCGTCGTTGCCGGAGGAAAGGGTGTTCAGCTGCACGGTGTCATAATTGCCGCGCTTCCACTGACCTCGTTGCTGCCTCTGCGGAGCCTCAAGTGGGCAAGTAGATGCGGGGCCGGCAGTGCGGCCCCCCGCCGTCGTCGGGCACCTGTACGCGGCGGCGCTGCGGGCATATCCTGCCAACAAATCCATCCCTGTCCCTTGGCTACGGGAGGAGAACCATGGAGACCGACGCGTTTGACCACTTTGCAAGCGTGCCCTTGAAGGCGCGCAACACAGAGGCCGCCAGGAAGTAGCCATGCCGTCCCCCGAAGCAGCCGCCACAGGTCAGGCTCCGCAGAGTGTCAACACCCTTATCGTCGGGGCCGGGCAGGCTGGCCTGGCCACGAGCTACTGGCTAAGCCGGGCCGGCGTCGAACATCAGTTGCTGGAACGGCGCGAAACGCTTGGCGGGGCGTGGCAGGACCGGTGGGACGCTTTTTGCCTGAACACGCCGAACTTCTCGCTCGCGCTGCCCGGCATGCCGTATGACGGCCCCGCCCCGGAAGCATTCATGCTGCGAGATGACCTGATCGGCCATTTCCGGCACTATGCGGAGAGCATCGGCGCTCCAGTCCGGACGGGTGCGGATGTCACGCGTATCGCGCCCGCGGACGGCGGCGGCTTCGACGTGGCCATCACCCAGGGCAGCTGGCGGGCCCGGAACGTGGTGCTCGCGACCGGCGGCTACCAGACGCCGAAAATCCCGGCACTGTCGGCGCAACTGCCTGGCCACATCCTGCAGCTTCACACCGACAGCTACCGCAACCCGGGCCAACTGCCCGACGGTGCGGTGCTCATCGTTGGCACCGGCCAGTCCGGTGGCCAGATCGCCGAGGAACTGCTCGCCGTCGGCCGCGAAATCCACCTGGCGGTGTCCACGTGCCCGGCGGTGTAGGAGCACATCAGCTTGCCCACTCGAGAAGGACATCAGATGCGCTCAAGTTCAAATACGTGGTTGTATTCGGAGGACCTTCCTTCAGTAACAAAAACGAAACGTGCCCCATAGTCGGCAATACTGCTGACTACGTCAGGGTGTGGATGGCCGTACTTGTTGCTTGCCGCCGCTGAAGCAACGCACACGACCGGTTGAAAAGTTGTCAGGAGGTCATCACTGAAATCCGTCACTGATCCGTGATGGGGGATTGCGATTGTATGGATCGCATCCGCAAAGGGGCTGAAGCAAGACAGCACTCCACCAAGGGGGGTGGACGCTCTTCGCGACAAACTCTGACCAGACATGTCGGAATCGCCCAATCCCAGCCATCCAACCGCCCCCTTCCTTCCGTACCACATTTCGCGGGAGACCGACGCGCGCGTTCCACCGGCACCAGTCGTATGAATGGAACGCCGCAGTTTCCAGGCTCCGCCAGAACCGACGTCGCCCGTCAAGGTCGATAAGAGCGTTAGAGAAGTCCCATTGACAGAGGGCGCCGCGGCTTCGTAGCTGCGCTTCATTAGACGGCGAAGTTTCTCTGCCCCGAGAACCTCTTCTAGATGACTATTATCGGAAAAATCCCATGGACGACCGTCCTGACGCTGGGGAAGGGAGTTACAGAGCTCCTTCTGAAACGTATCGGTGTTGTGCAGAATTCCGGGATCTACATGGGGCAGGAAAGTCCAGTACTCTTCGTCGTCAGACGGTCCGAATATCCACGACGCATTGTCTGCCATGCGTGGACCAGTTGACGAGGCCATCCAGAGCGGAGGTGCTGAAGGATCTGCGTCATCATTCCACTCAGCGTTCGGTCGGAATCTGACAGACTGATTCTCGTCCGGGTCCGGGGCTGTTGGCGATAACTCTATGATCGAGCCGGCTCCAGCCAAGGACTCCAATGCCGCACGAGGGTCGGAAAGCAGCGCGAGGTACCATTCATTACTGCTCCCTGCGTCGTCGGGCCCAGAAAGGCCAGAGGAAGCAGTCCGGGAAATATGCGCAGCCGCACGGATCAGTCGCTCCTGCCACGGAAAAAGCGGAAGTACGACGTAGTCGAAGTGGAAGTTGCGCAATAAGACAGTCAACCCATTGACGTGATCTTGATCAAGGTGCGAGATAAAGAGAAAGTCACCTCTGGATCCGGACGCCGAACCTTTGAATGATTCGATTGATACATCGCGCTGTGTGGCACCCTTCTTGGAGCCACAATCGTAAACGTAGGAGAGCTCAAGGGGCCGAGCAGGCGGCGAGAAATATTTCACTGTTCCTGAATGAAAAAACCCTGCCCGACACAATGTTGTGTGCGTTCATGAACGATGTGTCCAACAGATTGCGGCATTTTATCCTTTTCTTGACTAGGTAGAGATGTCTGCCTCAGACGAGCATTATGACAGTAATTCCTGGGTAGTTGATGCACCAAACCACCACACGTTCAAGAGGCGTATTCAGGCTCGACCGCGTGCTGGAAATAAAAGCCACTAACGAGCCACCCTTCTGATGTCGACAGCGCTTGGCGGTGGGCCACGCGTAGTTGAATTTTCGGCGGCCCGGGACACAGGCCTTCCTTGATCAAAGACCAGACGCGCGACCCGCAGTCGTTGGCGTGGCGTCCAAGCGGCATTAGCGTGGGACATTGAGGACTTCCTGGTCGCCTCAGCAGGTGTCTAAGCAACTCCACAGTGCAACCGGAAATCCTCAGCCATGAGTCAACGACTCCAGCGTGTTATCACACCCACCCAACCAAAGTCCCTGGCAATTCACCTGCTGACAGACAGAAAACTTAAAGCCTCTATAAGGCCCAGCCCGGGACTGCCCCGGCTTTTGTTTAGGGAGTGTCTGAATAACGGTTGATCCGGGTTGGCCTGACACGCCGGGCGGCGCCTGGCGGGGAGGACTGATCATGAGCGGAACCATGGATCCCATGGCGACTGATGTGGATCAGCAAGAGTCGGCGCAGCAGCTCCTGGCCCAGGCCAGGGAGCAGGGAATCGAGCTCGTCGACCGGGACGGGCTGTTGAACCGGTTGACGAAAAACGTCCTGGAGACCGCTCTGGAGGCGGAGATGGACGAGCACCTCGGATACGGCAAACACGACGTGTCCGGGCGCGGGAGCGGGAACTCCCGCAACGGCACCCGCACCAAGACCGTGCTGACCGAGATCGGGCCGGTGGAAATCGACGTGCCGCGGGACACGGGGGCGACGTTCGATCCTCAGATCGTCAGGAAACGGCAGCGCCGGCTGACGGGCGTGGACGAGATCGTGTTGTCCCTGAGCGCGAAGGGCCTCACGACCGGGGAGATCGCGGCGCACTTCGGCGAGGTCTTCGGTGCCGGGGTCTCAAAAGACACGATCTCGCGGATCACCGAGAAGGTCGTCGCCGAGATGACCGAGTGGCAGAACCGGCCCCTGGACCGGGTCTACCCGGTGGTGTTCATCGACGCGATCCACGTCCAGGTCCGCGACGGGCAGGTCACGAACCGGCCGGTCTACGTCGCGATCGGTGTCAGCGTCAACGGCGAACGCGACATCCTCGGGCTGTGGGCCGGGGACGGCGGCGAGGGGGCGAAGTTCTGGCTCTCAGTGCTGACCGAGATCAGGCACCCGGGTGTGGAGGATGTCTGCATCACGGTCTGCGACGGGCTCAAGGGGCATGCCGGAGGCCATCAACACCGCCTGTATGCGTTCTCAGACCAATTTCGATAATCCTAATGGATGACTGCGACAACGCCCGCAAGCGGCTCGTCGAGAATATTTCTTCGACGCGAGTATGCTCTGTCCGCCAAGTCTCTTACCCGTGCCAGCAAGTCCTCCGGCGTTTGCGAAAGGTCGATGGGGTATTCCACAACTGAAACTTCAGAGTTCCTGACACGACGGACCCGGGCCTGCCCTGGTCCCGCGTAGATGAGCCAGGCTCTGGAAACGCCCAGCGCCGTGCAGTAAGCCAACATCTGATAGTGATCAGCGTTTGGGTACGCTCCGGAAGGCGAGGCGGCTTTGTACTTGGCATCGAACACCATGGCCGGCACGCCATCGATGGAATGGACGATGTCGACCAACATTCGGACTCGATCACCCCTGCGCCCCTCAGGCTCCGCCTCGTCGAGGAACGCCTGATACTGCCCGACGGTCTCCCCGGAACACCTATCCAGCGCCTCCTTCAGCGCCGTCGTCAGAAAGTCCTCAAAGACCGTCGCCATGTTCACGACGAAAGAGGCCACGGAGTGGCGTCCCGGGCCGGCTTCCGCCGACATGTTTCGGAGGATGATTTCGGCCAGCCGCAGAGCCGGGACGTACCGCTCGTTTAGGCGGGATTCGGCCCAGACGGGCAATGCGGCGCCAAAGCGCAGCTCTGAGACCCCATCAAGCTTGGAATCCAAGTGGGCCAACCTCCAACGCACATCGTCGGAGAGCCGGGGCACCTGCATCATGAGTCGCACGGCGGCCCGGAGAACCCGATTCTCTGGAATATCCACTGTGAAGTCATCGTAAGAAACTTCCAACGGCAGAAGCATGCCCGGCCGGCGGGTCATCTGATCGCCGACCCGGATGCGGCCCCGCACCGTTCGGAGAGCCTCCTCAACACTCACGTATCCACTCAGTGCACCGCGCTCGAGGGCCCGGAGACCCTGGCGGGCTAACGACTCTCCGAGTGCCGCGAACAAGTCAGTGTCTTCAATCCCGGCGACGTCGTCGGGCCGGAAACCGCTGTTGGCGGCGTATCCAAGCAGGAATAGCAGCCGGTTCAATCCCACTTTCTGCTTAGGTTTCACCTCGACCAGGAGATGGCCTACTTGCACGGCCCCGACATTCCCCGCAGGAAGCACAGTCCACAAGCCGCCGTGAGCGGGAAGCACCGTTACCAATCCGGTATCCCGGAGCGTCGCGGCGACCTCTGGGTCCAGGTCAACAGGCGCGGCAAAGCTCTGCAGCTCGTCGAGGACAATCGATTCAAGCATCAGCGGGACGTATCTTCGGAATCCGTCAACAACCTTTCGAGCTCCTGGGTCCCTTCGCCATCAAGCTCGGCCTCACCCGGTGCTACGGAGAGATCCACAGACCCCGTCAACGCGCCAGCCTTGCGTCGCATGGCGGCGAGTCCGAACTTCTCCCTGACCTGGTCACGCTTCAGTCGTCCGAAGTACTGCTCTTCCAGCAGTGGGAGCAGTTCGTACTTCCAGATATCCTCAAGGCCCTCGTCTGTTTCGGCGTGCGGTTTCATGAAATAGGACGGCCCGATCATGAGATCGCGGTTCGTCTCCTCAATCTCACCGTTCAGGGCGTTGAGGAGGTCCGCCCTCAGGGTCGGTTTCCCATTCGCTTTGAGGAACCGTTCGAGCAGTCCCGAGATCATGCCGTCCTGCGGATGCAATTCGATGAATGCGAATCGGCGCCGGATGGCCGCGTCGACCATGGCAATGGACCTGTCCGAAGTATTCATAGTGCCGATAATGAACAGGTTGGGCGGGAGCGCGAACACCTTGTCCGGGTTGTACTGGAGATTGATCCCCTCATTCCGGTACTCCAGCAGGTAATACAGCTCGCCGAAGATCTTGGCCAGGTTACCGCGGTTCATCTCGTCGATGATCAGGAAGTACGGCTTGTCACGGTTGCCGTCCGATGCCGCCTCGTCGGCGATGCGCCGCAGCGGCCCCGCCTCCAGACTGAAGCCGACATTTCCGTCCTGGCTCTTCGCGGGACGGTACCCCTCGAAGAAATCCTCATAGGCATAGGAGGGATGGAACTGGACCGTCTTGACGTGGTCCGCGTGTTCTTCCCCCGCAAGAAACTTGGCGATCGCCGTTCCCAGATAGGTCTTGCCGGTACCGGGAGGGCCATAGAACACAACCTGCTGCCGCGTCTGAAGGAGTCGGATCACCTCTTGCAGGTGCCCCTGTTCCACATTCAGTTTCCGGGCAAGTTCCGGCCCCGCCGGCCGCAGCTGAGGCACGACGGCGATCTGCGGCGTGGGTGCCGCTTCTTCAGTTTCGTCGTCGATATCAGACTCCGCGCCGTACCAAGACGCAATGATGGAAAAAGCTTCCGTGAGGTCAACCACCGCTCCCTGCTCGGCCAAGAGCCGGGGCAACGGGGCGGGAACATCCTCATTGCTGATAGGCGTCTTCTGCCATGCCACGGAACGTCGCAGGCGCGATGAGGCATCGTCCGCGAAGTGAGCTTCCCCGGTCACGACGCCGAGGTAGAGGCCGTCTTCGAAGGCAGTGACCACGAAGTCGTCCACCTTTATGATGCTTAGGAATCTGTGGTACTCCGTGGCTCGGAGTTTCCGTTCCGAGTATTCGATGTGCTGGTAGCCCTTGTTGACGGCCGTCTGGATTTGGCTCAGCGTCGAGCCGGGTGCGGGCGATCCCAGGTGCTGCGCCGGAGTGGACACGAAGCCGTCCTCAAGCCACGCGTGCAGCATGGCCGTCCCTGATTGACTCTGTCTAACCAGCCACGCACGCTGTCCCGAATCTTCCGCCCCGACGCGCCACTGGCTCAGATAGGGTTCGCTGTACCACTCCACGAATTCACTAGAGCTTCCCTGCTGGACAAGTCGAATGGCATGGAGGTCTTTGGCAATGGCCGCCTCATCAGCGTCGTTTCGGCCGGTGGCGCCGCCAATGACGCCAGCGAAAGCGTGCCAGATCTCGGTCCGGTGGTCTCGCTTGACCACAGGAGGACAGTACCCGGGCCAAGCCAAGTAGTCGATGCTGTATCGGATCATCGGCCGGTCATCAGGCACAGACTGGGTTACTTCGCGGAACGCCCAAGGATCTTCCAGGCCCTCTTCAATCCGCCTCAGCGGCTGAGTGGCCACGTGCTCAACGAGCCTGCAAAGCCATTTCATGTGCTCTGCGACTTGGATGTTGAAACCGACCCCGCCGTTGAAAGCTTCCCCGGATTCCATCCCCCGACGAAGTTCCGCCGGCAGTTCGAGAGGGACACCCTCGATCCAAGACAGTATCTTGTTGACCCGCGCGACTTTGGTTACCGCGCCTACATTGCTGAGAGGCAACACCTGCAAGTAGGCCAACTCGGCGGCTAAGAGGATGGTCCCGCGGCTCGCGCCTTTCAGCTGGCGCTCGTACTTGAACATGAAGGTGCCAGTCCCGACGTCGAGCTGGCCCCGTGAGGCGAGTTCCCGGGCGTTCTCAACAGTCCACGTAGGAGTGGCCCCGTCCATAAGCGAAGGGCCTCCCCTAAACCCGACTTCCAGGATCCGCCGTGCCACGGCCTCAAGTTCGGGGGCTTTTGTCACGGTAGCGATGCTCAGATCAAACTCAGCTGCCGGAGCCTTGTCTCCCCGCCATTGCCGAAGGCTGGCGGCCTGCTCCGGCGTCCAGTCATTGGTTGGAACCACGTTCATCACGGTCCATAGCAGACCTTGGGCATCCAGCCGATTGCGGAGTGTGATGTCATGATCCGGGCCTAACCGAATGATTTCGTCGAGAGCATCCAACAGCAGCTGATAGCGCTCGGCAGGGGTTCCGTTGGCCCCTCGCTCATCCCAGCCGACGAGCTTCAAGAAATTCTTTACGGCGCGAGCCCGGTAAGGAGGGTAACTGAACGGATCACGAGCGAGCAACAGGACTGAGGCAAACATAGTAATGCCCCCGGGACCAAATCTGTCGGGGCTGTACGGACGGAGCCGTTCCCCGAACGCATCGAGCGATCGAATGACTGGCTCGCCGACCCACAGTATGTCAATAACTTCCCTAAGGAGATCCGGCGAGGTCCGGCCCAGGGCGACCAAACGCATCATGAAGTACTGGTCCATAAGGTTGGCGGAAACCAAGTCCTTTTGGAGGCGTTCGAACCAGTCTGGGTCGCCCGCCAGATACACCTCGCGAGTATTCTTCAGGCGCTCAGCAAGAGCAAGCTTGTAGTTGTACTCCTCGCCATCCAAGTCAACGGTCCCGGCGAAGCTCGCTGCGAACGACATGAACGAGTTCCATTGCTCTGTGGTCATGCGGAGATCTCCTTGGCAGGGTGGCGCGGACCTTGGCCAATGTACGCGAGCGACTTACCGGAGCCCGTGCCAGTTGTCAGGACGTATGAGTCTTTCTTGGCCGCGATTTCAATGGCACCGCGCTGGTGCTTGTGCAGTGTAATCGGCGCCGAGCCCCGATCGCTGAGATCCTTTTTGGGGCGGAAGATGGCGTCGCAATCCGGGTGGAGTAGCCCGCGCCTGACGAGCTCGTCTACACGGCCGCCCGAGCTGAACGATGGATTGAGGGACAGCCATGGGTCCGGCCATTGTCGTCCCTTATCGCCCAGCTCGACCACGGCATCCTTGATCCGTTGGTCCTGGATGTCCACGAAGCCCTCAGTGAAGGACCTGTAGCCAGCGATCAGCTGATCACGAATTCCGAACGCATCCACGCGTGTTCCCCCTGTGTACAAGACCTTCGATAACTACAGGGAAGCTTATCTGTCCGTTCAGCTGCGCCCGCAGCCACGATGCACGACGGCGATCGGTTGCCGGGCCGAGCACGTACTTCGCCTTCCCCTTAACGGAGATAGTCCGTGAGGCGCTCTGGCGACCAGACCTTGTTGGCGAGAGCGAGTAAGAGTTGCTGCCGCTCCGTTTGCTCGTGCTTCCCAAATTCTTGGTAGGGCCTGAAGGGCAGGGACTCCCGGACGCGGAAATACTCGAACTGTGGCTGATGCTGGTAGGCGCTGGCGGTCAGGCTTGCTGCATAGAGGTTTTGCTTGGCATAGTGTGGCGCCTTCTCGGAAAATGGCTTGTCCTGATAGCTCCGATTGACGTCGGCGGGCAGGAGCAGCAGCCCGGCTACGTTGTTGCGCCATTCGTCGAAGTCTTGACGCGTCGCGCACTCGTCCTGATATCGGCCGTAGTCGTTAGCCCAAATGTGCTCAATGTCGCTCGGGTTCTTGGCCTTTCGATCTACGTACTTATCAAAAAGATCTGGCTTACCAGAACTGGCCTCGACGTAGGCTGTGACGCGAGCCAGCATGTGATAGATGTACCTCCGGCTGAACTGGTTCAAGCCAAGCCCGGCAATGCCACGCCGCCCGCGGCTCTCGCTGCCTTCGAAGTCAACATCATCTTCCTTGAGCTTCACGCTCAGAATCTCAACGAGCTCCCCGACTGATTTGCCACGGATTTCTTTGCTGAGCAGGTACATGGTGTAGCTCGTGGATGAGTAGCCCACGCGGATGTAGTTGGAGGTGCGCCGCATCAGCCAGATGTCGAGGTAGGAGGCCGTGACCGCTAGCTTCCGACGCACCGTCTCGTCGTCGTCGTCGACGCGCAGCGCGGCCATGAGCACTGTCGTCTGCCAGGTGAAATCGTTGTGTGCATTGTAGAACAGCGGCTCCAAGCCCTTGGTGTAAGTTCGGCTCGCCTGAAGAATCAGCTTGTGCGCTCTCGCGAAGAACGGGAACTCCTCCGTCATGAGAGTGAAATTCCGCTGCGCGTTACCGGCGCCCAGTCGGGACTCGTTGTCTCTGATCCATCGGTGGAAGGTGGTGCCGATCAGTTCCCAGTCTCTGTCTGATGAGCCGGCTTTCCGCTCACGGATGCTTTCGGCATATTGCGACCGGAGCCAGGCCTTGAGGCACGTCGCGTCCCGCTCCTGATCAGGATCAACATCCCACGAGATCAATTCCAGAACCGTCTTCTTCCAGGTCCGGTTCGCCTCTTGGCGATGCTGCTCTTGCTCGATCGGCGCCAACAAATAGGCCTTCAGCATGTCGACCGGGCTCAGCGGCCTGCCTCGATCATTCATCGTTTCGAATATCGAATACGCGTGAGCATCGTTTTCGGTCGCGATCTCGATGAGACCAACATTGCCCATCAACCAATATATGAAGCTCTGAAGCCCCTCGCTGAGGTCGTCGACGATTCCGGTGCTCTCGATGTCCTGATAGCGCGCGAGAATCGTCCGGATCGACTCCTCTTTGCCGTCCGCGTTGTATTCTTCGCCGTTGAAGAGGGCCCGGATGACGGGGACTCGTTCGGGAATATCGAGATTAAACTTCTTCTCTCCATACGTATCAGAAAAGATGAGAGGTTCTATCGTAGACGCAACCTGCAAGTTCTTCTCTTTAGCTGCGCGGTATAGATGGATTAGCAAGAGCGTCAGAGACGTCACACGTTGCTGCCCATCTACCAGATAACTCTTACCGCTCCGTTGCGTCACGATGATTGAACCTAGAAAGTAGCTGGTGTAGCCGCTGGCCGCTACCGGCGTGTCACCAGGCGCGTACTGCGCATCGAACTTACCAAAAAGGTCCGAGACGAGTTCTTCGATATTTTGACGTTCCCACTTGTATTCGCGCTGATAATCATCAATGGAGAATGATCGACTCTGCAGTAATTGTGTAATGGTTCGATAGTGCGGGGTAATGGTACTCACTCTTGAATCCTGCTTCCTTTACCGGTTGAACCCCAGCATCCGGCGCCGGTGAATGGATACCTGCGCAGCTGCAACTTTTAGAATCATTGTGCCACCGCAGCAGCCGCCGCATAGACGTCTGCAGGCATTGGCCGGTGCAGCTTCCAGGTGATAGCAATCGGCCTCTCCCCTACATGCTGCACATAGTCAACCTGGCCTAGGCACGTGTAGGGAACGGTCAGTCCTGTATCGTCCTCGGAGGTATCCCGGGTGAAGATCAGGATCTTCGACCCGTGCGCTGCCCGGTCCAGGTACCGCTTCCCGGTCGGGCTCCCCGGCGAGGTCGCGTTCTGCGACTCCCAGTGGAACAGCTCCGGGCTGATCGCATAGTCCTTGTACATCGTGGTTGCCGAGTGCTTCTTGTCGTCCTTGTTCAGCGTGACAAAGAAAGCGTCCGTGGACATCGCCGGGCACCACGCCACACCCTCGCGGTGCTGCACGTTCTTGCCAAGCTCCAGCGAGCCGTACTGGAGGGCCGCCAGGATCTCCTCGCGCCGGTAGGTTGCGTGCGAGAGCAGCGGAACGTGCTGCAGCCCCGCCCCCAAACCCTTGGCTGCATGCTTGGACGCGGCCACTCCGAGCTTCACGAGCTGGCGGATCTCGCTACAGACGAACTGGTAGCCGCGCAGATAGTCCAGTCCGGCGTCGTACGACTCGAAATCGCCGCCGTCGTCCCAGAGAGTGTAGAACAGCATGCGGGCGAACGTCTGTTCCCGCATGCCGAGCTCCGCGTAGCGGGGCGCGTCCGCTCCAACCAGCATCGAATACGCGTCCGCACGTTCCGGATCGTCCACATGGATCAGCGCTGCCATGCGGCCGAGCAGCTTCTTCTCGTCGCCGTCCGAGAGCTCTTGAATCCTCCCAGTGATGACTGACTCCAACGGCGAGAACCCGTCGATCAAGCCAGCCTGGCGAAGGTAGCCGGTCCATGAATCCTTGGTCGAACGGTAGATCGACTTCACGTCGTTCCCGGACTGCTCGAGATACGCCGACAGCTCGATCTCCGCGTACGAGGTGATATCCCGGACCAGCTGCGCCCGGTTGAACCGCAGCTGAGCCCTGATGTTGTCCAGCACCACCTTCTGAGCCACCCGGTCCAGCACGATTTGCGAGCCCGACGGCAGGTACGGAAACTCGTCCTCGACGGCTTTCTCCAGCTCCTTCCGCCCGTAACCCGTCAGCGCCCGGTAGCGCAGGTCGAAGCGGAACTCACGCCGTTGCTGGCCGATGAAGTCCATGACCGTCAGCACGGCCTTGCCCTCGGCACGGCGCAGCCCTCGGCCCAGCTGCTGCAGGAAAATTGTGGCACTCTGCGTTGGCCGGAGCAGCAATATGGTGTCCACCTGCGGCAGGTCCAGACCTTCGTTGAAGAGGTCGACGGCGAAGATGCAGTTGATCTCCCGTGTACGGAGCCGCTCCAGCGCCGTCGCGCGGTCGGCGTTGTCGGTGCTCCCGTCGACGGCAACGGAGGTGATGCCGGCGCGGTTGAACACCTCGGCCATGTAGTGGGCATGCTGGACCGAGACGCAGAAGCCGATGGCCCGCATCTGCTCCGTGCTGGTGACCTTGTCTCGGAGTTCGCGGATCACCTTGGCGGCGCGGGCGTCGTTGCCCGTGTAGAGGTTGTTCAGCTGCGCGGTGTCGTAGTTGCCGCGCTTCCACTCCAATTGGCTGAGGTCGACGTCGTCCGAAACGCCGAAGTAGTGGAACGGCACCAGCAGATCGGCATCCAGCGCGTCCCAGAGGCGCAGTTCACTGGCGGTGCGGCCGCGGAAGAACTGCTGGGCGACGTCGACGCCGTCGCCGCGATCGGGCGTCGCGGTCAGTCCGAGGAGCTGCTGCGGCTTTAGGTGGTCCAGCAGCCGGCGGTAGGTGGGCGCCATGGCGTGGTGGAATTCATCGATCACCACGACGTCGAAGAAGTCGGGTGCCAGCTGTTCAATGCCGAGGGATGACAGTGACTGGACGGAGGCAAAGATGTGCTTCCACTGCCGGGGTTTGTGCTCCCCGACGAAGAGTTCGCCGAAGGCACCGTCCTGCATGACGTCCCGGTAGGTCCGCATGGCCTGTTTCAGGATTTCCTGACGGTGGGCCACAAACAGCAACTTCAAGTCGCGTCCGGCAGCCTCAGACAGACGCTTGTAGTCCAAGGCGGCGATGACGGTCTTTCCTGTGCCGGTGGCCGCGACCACCAAGTTGTGATTGAAGCCCTTGAGGCGCTCGGCTTCCAGGTCCTCGAGCATCTCCTCCTGGTGGAGGTACGGCTGGACCTCCAGGCCGGTGCCTGCGTCCGGGGCTGCGGTGCGCCGGCCACCGTTGCGTTCCAGCGCAGCGTCCAGTTTTTCGCTGTCCCGTTCCGGATCGTAGCTTTGGAAGGCTCGCTGCTCCCAGTAGCTGTCGAAGGTCACCTCGAACTTCTGCAGCAGCGCGGGCGTGCCGATCGAGCTGAGCCGGACGTTCCATTCCAGGCCGTCCAGCAGGGCCGCCTGGCTGAGGTTGGAGCTGCCGACGTAGGCGGTGTCGAAGCCGGAATCCCGGCGGAACAGCCAGGCCTTGGCGTGCAGCCGCGTGGCCTGGGTTTCGTAGCTGATCTTCACTTCGGCGCCGTACCGGGTGACGAGTTCGTCGATGGCGCGGCGTTCCGTGGCTCCCATGTAGGTGGTGGTGATGACGCGGAGTCTGGCGCCGCGTTCCTTGAGCTGCTCCAGTGCCGGGTGGAGCAAGCGGAGACCTGTCCAGCGGACGAAGGCACAGAGGAGGTCCACGGTGTTGGCGGACTCGATCTCGGTTCGGAGCTCCGCGGCGAGATTCGGATCATCCTTGCTGTTCGTGAGCAGGGCCGAGTCGCTCAGTTTGGTTGTGGGCCGGCGCAGGTTGCGGCGTTTGAGAGCGTCCGGGCGGTGGAGGGACTGGAGTTGGGTGGGGCCAGCGGCGATAGGGTCTGCGTGCTGTAGCTCCTGGAGGAGCTTGTTTGCGAGTGCGACGCGTTCGGTAGGTTTGGCTGCGGCCAGTGCTTGGCGGACGGCGTCGGCGACGTGGCGGGACAGGACGTCCGGGCTGTCTTCGTCGGCAATGTCTGCGAAAACTGGTTGCAGATCTGAAGCGCCGTTCAGCTGATTGGCAAGCGCATCCGTGTTGAGTAGTTCGTACAAGCCCTCGGGCAGATGCTTCCCCGCCACTCCCCCAATAAATTCAGTCACTTCGCCAGGGTATCGGCTGAACACAACTTCCGCGTGGAACTGGTAATGCTGCCCATCCTCTGTGACAAGATGCTTTCCATGGCGCGAAATTACTGGCTGGACCTGTTCACTGTTGAAACTTGGGAGGAGTTCAGGTTCAACGGAAGTTCAATATCTGGCTTCAGCGAATCGAGCCTTAAGACAGTGCAACAGATGAAGCATGGCGACTACTTGCTGTGTTACCTAACCCGGGCCTCCCGGTGGGTTGGAGTTCTGGAAGTTGTGGGAGACGCCTTCGTTGACAGGTCGGTGATTTGGAAATCCCAGACCTTCCCGAGTCGCTTGCCTGTACGCCCAGTCCTCGAGGTTGACCCGGAATTTGGTGTGGCGGTACTGGACCTGCGAGACCAACTCTCAGTTTTCCAGGGTTTAGGCAACCCCAATCTGTGGAGCGGCCCGTTCAGACGCTCCCCCACAAAATGGAAGACCGCTGACGGGGAAGTCGTCCTCCGGGCTCTCACCGAAGCCAAGGATGATCCTGTGCGGCGACCGATCGGAAAGCCCCGGAAATCCTCCACTACGGACGTTCAGGTGCCAGTGCCCCTGGACGAAGACGTTCTCTTGATCCCTGAAGACGTTCGTGCAGTAGCTGTTGAAGGCGTGCCGGGGCCTACTGAGCATACTGAGATTCAATACCTATTGATGAAACTGGGCGCTGATATGGGCTTCGACGTTCATGTTGCCCGGAATGACCCGGGTCGCGAGTGGCAGGGTCAGCGCCTTGGTGCCATGCGACGCCGGCGGGAGCTACTTCCCCAACAGTTCGACCCGGATACTAACAAGACAATCAAGCTCATCGACTTACTCTGGCTACAGGGAAATGCCATCGTGGCGGCCTTTGAAATTGAGAGCACCACATCCATTTACTCAGGTCTACTGCGGATGAGCGACTTGTTGGCAATGCAGCCGAATATAGCTATCCCCTTATTCCTGGTTGCTCCAGAAGACCGCCGTGAAAAGGTCATTCAACAGGTGAATCGTCCCACTTTTGCACGAATGACACGTCCGCTCGTAGACGTCTGTCGGTATATACCTTTCGAAACGCTGAGAGAAGCACTGTCCTCCGCTCACCCGTACATCAGGTATCTCAAGTCCGATTGGCTGCAAACGATAAGCGAGTCCTGCGCTCGGGACGAAGTTTGAACGCGGAGCACGATCAAAAGTGATGAGGCACGAGCTCACTTCCTCACGATGGTGCACGCTCTTAAAAGGCCAGTGGCACGTATTACGGCGCGGACAGGGGCGGTGCGGCCGGGTTCGGAAAATGGGGGGTCCCTAGAGTAAGCGTGGACGACCGGTAGGGGCACACCGTCTCCAGACAGGTCCCCTGGCTGGGGCACGTTGAGCCTTACCGGGAGGGCGGTGACCACGGTCCGCTTGCGCTGCGGGACTGATTCTGCCATTTCCACCAACGATGCCGCTGAGGGGGGACTTACTTCATACTGCCTCGACAGCGCGGCTCCGTCCTTCGCAATGGTCGGCCGGGTAGTGTCCCTTCCAAGAGCCAATTCCGCTGGGGGACCTATGCCGCTTGCCGCCTATCTGTCCGATGAACGCATCGAGGCGCCATTCTTGAGCGACGAGGAATGGGCGGCACTCCGCCAGAGGTGGAAGGCTGGGGAACCGCTGATGATGGCCTGCGGCCAGGCGGGCAAGCCCCGGGTTTCGAAGCGGGGGCTGAAGCACTTCTACCACCACGCCGAGGCGGACTGCACTTTGCATCCCAGTGGGGAATCGGCTGACCACTTGGAGATGAAATCCCTGGTCGCGGCCGCCGCCAGGGAAGCCGGTTGGGACGCCGTGATCGAGTATCCGGCTTCCGACCGGGCCTGGATCGCCGACGTCATGGTCAGCCGTGATGGTAAACGGCGGGCTTTGGAAATCCAGTTCTCCAGACAGGACGCCGATGAGTTCCGTCGCAGGCAGGAACGCTATGAGGCGGAGGGGATCCAGTGCCTGTGGCTGGCCGCGGAGGTGAACCGGCAAGCCGACACCGTGCCCTGCGTGATGATCGGCGGAGTGCCGGGTGCTCGCACCCTCAGCCTTCCCGCCTTTACCGGACCTGCCCCAGTGGATGCCGCCGAAGCGATCGCGCACCTTCTGAACGAGGAAATCGCGCCATTCGTAGAACTTGTCGTCAGAGCCTACTCACTGGATACGACCATGCTCAAATGCTGGCGCGACAGCTGCAAACGGTGGATCACAGCGTGGCGACTGGACGACCTCCAGGTCGAAACGCGATGCGGACAAAAGGGTAGTCTGCTGGCCACCCACTACTACGGCTCCCGGATCTTCCTCACCGACAGGATCGAACGCCTCATTGCTGGTCGGGTGATGCCTGTCTTGAAGCAGGCAGATTTGCCGTCACCCATGTACCTGGCCACTAGGTACAGCAAGACCGCGGACTGCTCCTATCTAGCGTTGTGCTGCCCCTATTGCAACAGCCTCCAGGGCGATGTTCCCCTGAGCGACCAAAGCGTCACGTGGCGCAGCTACCTCATCGAGGACTGGTTGCCGCTGCCTATTAAGCGAAGTGCGCTGGCCGTTCCGCACCTCTGTCTGGACATCGGCCGCGGGCACTGCAACCAGGAACCTCGTGAACAGGAGGGGCCAGCCTTTCCGGACGGCAGGCTGGTGGTCCCAGAGGCGTCGCCCTTGCTGTTGACGCAGGCACTTCCTCCGCTGCCAAAGCGAGGAAGCCCGAGGAATATGGATCCGTACGCAGACCGCTACAAGGGCCGCTACGAGCAGGGGCGCCACACCACCGCGGAGGCTCTGGCATTAGTGAAGCCAGCAAAATCCTCTCAAACTGACTGAGCTGCGCAGCAGAGGGGCGAAGGGCATTCCATTACAGCCCGGCAGACACCCTCAGGGAGGAGGAACAGTGGTCACCATCCGCGATGTGGCCAAGCACGCCGGCGTGTCTCCGGCCACCGTTTCCCGGGTTGTCAACGGTCTCGTGGGCTACTCCGACGAGACCCGGGAACGCGTCGAAACTGCGGTCAAGAGCCTCAGCTACGAGACGGACTATCTCGCCCGGGGCCTCAAGACCCGGCAGACCTCCGTGATCGGGCTCCTGGCTCCGATGGTCTCGGACGCTCTCGCCTCCCAGGTCATGCAGGGTGTGGAGGAGGAAGCCCAGGAGCGCGGCTACGCGGTGATGCTCGGCCGCACCGGCGCCAAATCCGCGTACATCGCCGGCTACCTCCGGACGCTGCGCACTTACCGGGCGGCCGGCGTCATCCTCATCTCCGCGGTGATCACGCCGGAGACGAGGCAACTGCTGGGCCCCAATGTCCCCATCATCTCCGTGGCCATCAGTGACAAGTCGGGCTCGCCCAGCGTGGCGATCGACGACGAGCAGGCAGCCTATGACGCGACCCGTCACCTGCTGCGGCTCGGCCACCGCCGGATCGGCCTCCTGACCGGCGATCCGGCGTCCATCTACGTCGCCCAGCCCTGCAAACGCGGCTACCTCCGCGCCATGACCGAAGCCGGCAGCACTCCCGTCACCGCCACCGGCAGCTTCTTCTACGAAAGCGGCGCTCCGGGTGCCGGGCGAGTGCGGAGCGGCCGAACTGGCCGACTTTATGGTCAGCATGGCCAGCTCGGCAAAGCATTGCGGAGGGCGCGCCCGGCCAGACCGGACGCGCCCTCCGCGTGCACCAAACCCGCGATGTGCGTTCACAGCACCTGATTCAGTCGATGAGCACTGGGGCCTTGGCACGCTCCGAGGATTCGACAACGGGCAAAACGTTCCCCGAGCGGTGGTGAAGCCAGTTCGCCACCGCCAGGAGCGCCACGAGGGCGAACGTGCTCAGGAGCTGGGGACGGGAATCCTCGCCGATGAATCCCACCGTGAAGATCGCGGCGAGGATGACCAGACCAAACACCGTGAGCCAGGGGAAGCCCGGCATCCGCAGGGGAAGCTCCGTCCCCTCGCGGTCGGCGCGGAGGCGCAGCGCGAGCTGGGCGAGGAGCGCTGACGTCCACACCAGCAGGCACGTCGAGCCCACGATGTTGAGCAGGACGGGAAGGACTTTTTCGGGGAAGGCCAGCTCCAGCACAACCGTGACAACGCCGAAGGCGACGCTGGCCAGGACTGCGACCACCGGAACTCGGGCCTTCGACACGGAGGCGAGCAAGCGTGGTGCTTCACCGCGCTCCGCCAGGGAGAACGCCATCCGGGAGGCGCCGTAGAGGTTAGCGTTGAGGGCGGAGAGCAGTGCTGCCACGGCCACCAAGGTGATGGCGGTGGCGGCGCCGGGCATGCCGGCCGCATCCAGCACCGCGGCGAACGGGCTCTTCAGCCCCGCCGAACCCACGGGAACAACCGCTGCGATCACGAAGATCGCACCGATGTAGAAGATGAGGATGCGCCACAGCACCGTCCGGACTGCCTTCTTCACACTGCGGGCAGGCTCCGCGGTTTCAGCTGCCGCCACGGACACGATCTCGGTGCCGCCGAACGCGAACGCCACCACGAAGAGTGCCGTGGCGATTCCGGCGAAACCGCTGGGTGCGAATCCGGCACCGGTGAAGTTGGACAGGCCCGGCGACTGCACGCCCGGCAGCCAGCCGAAGAGCAGTGCGGCGCCCACCAGGAGGAACCCGACGATTGCTGCCACCTTGAGCAGGGCGAACCAAAACTCGAACTCGCCGAAGTTCTTCACACTGGTGAGATTCACAGCGGTGAGCACCACGATGAACACGAAGGCCATCAGCCACACCGGCAGAGCCGGGAAAATGGTGGCCAGCAGGCCAGCCGCACCCAGCGCTTCGGCCGCGATGACCACCACGAGCTGCAGCCACCAGAGCCAGCCCACCGTGGCACCGGCCACCGGCCCGTACGCCTTGGCCGTGTAGACGGAGAAGGCGCCACTGTCAGGATTGGCGGCGGCCATCTCGCCGAGGGCCCACATCACCAGGATGATGAGCGTGCCAGCCACGAGGTAGGAGATCAGCACCGCCGGGCCGGCAGCCTGGATGCCCGCGCCCGAGCCGATGAACAGGCCTGCGCCGATAGCGCTTCCCAGGCCCATCATGGTGAGCTGGCGTGGTTTGAGTGCGGCGCCCAGTGCGCGGCCAGACGTCTTTGTCTGTTGTTCCATGGGGAGTCCTCTGGTTGTTGGTGGAACGGAGTGGGGATTCAGGTCAGTCGATTGTTGAGGCGGTGTGTGCTTCCAAAAGCCGGAGCACGCGATCGTTGGAGGCTGGGCCGGCAACGGTGATCCGCACGCCGTCTCCCTGGTATGCCCGGACCAGGATGCCCGCGCGGTCAAACGCCTCCACCAGCCTCGCCTGGAGCAGCTCATCCGCACGGATCCACAGGAAGTTGCCCTGGCTCGGCTGCAGTTTCCAGCCCTGGGCTTCCAGCTGCGCGGCCATCCGGGCGCGTTCCTGCCTGACGGCGGCGACGCGCGCTTCCATCTCCTCCCCCGCGTCCAGCGATGCGATGGCCGCCTTCTGGGCCAGTGCGCTCACCGAGAAGGGAAGGGCGGTCCGGCGCAGTCCCTCGGCGATCTCCGGCGCCGCCACGGCGTATCCCACGCGCAGGCCGGCGAGCCCGTACGCCTTCGAGAAGGTGCGCAGGATGCAGACGTTCGGGTACTGGCGGTAGAGCGCCAGGGAATCGGGGCCGCTGCCCGCTTCGGCGTATTCCACGTAGGCCTCGTCAATCACCACGAGGATGTCGGAGCGGACGGACTGCAGGAAGGCCTCAACGCGCTCATGGCTGATCGGCACGCCGGTCGGATTGTTGGGGGTGCAAAGCAGGATCACCTTCGTGCGGGCGGTGACGGCCGCGGACATGGCATCGAGGTCGTGGCCCTCAGCGTCGTCCAGCGGAATGCGGACCGGCCGGGCGCCTGCCAGCTCAACCAGGACGGGGTATGCCTCGAAGGAGCGCCACGCGAAGATCACCTCATCCCCGGCGTCGCACAGGCCGGTGATGATCTGCTGGAGGACGCCAACGCTTCCGGGTCCCACCGCCACCTCTCCGGCCGTGACGCCGAGGTGGCGGGCGAGCCGTTCGCGGAGTTCGACGGCGGCACTGTCCGGGTAGCGGTTCATGGTTCCTGCCGCTTCGGTCACCGCAGCGGCGGCAGCAGGCAGCGGAGCGTAGTGGCTTTCGTTGCTGGCGAGGGCTGCAATGTCCAGGCCGGCGCTGCGCCGGCCCGGGACGTAGGGCGGAAGTCCGGCCACCGCGCCACGAAGGGTGGGAAGCGCGGTGTCCGGTGCGGTCAGGAGCTGATCACGGGTCATGAGGATCGATCATGATTGTGACACCGCCCACATTGCAAGATACCCTCAAACCATTGGGACTTCTGCTCAACTTCTACTGTCTGTGGTGAAAATATGACCATCCCAAACCCTCGCACTGTGGATTCCCTCGACGGCAGGATCATCCTGGCCCTCGACAAGGATCCCGAAGCCAGCGCCCTGGCACTCTCGCGGACGCTCGGCGTCGCACGGAACACGGTCCACGCCCGGCTGGCACGGCTCGAGCGCAGCGGCGCCCTCCGCTCCTTCAGCCGAAGGCTGGATCCCGCCGCGCTGGGCTATGACCTGATGGCCTTCCTCTCCCTGTCCATCAGCCAGACGCGAACAGGCGCGGTGGAAGACGGACTCGCCGCGATCCCGGAGGTCATCGAGGTGCACGCCACCACCGGGGACGCAGACCTCATGGCCAGGGTGGTGGCCCGCAGTACGGCCGATCTCTACCGCATCACCAACGAGATCCTGGAAATCGAGGGGATCCAACGGACCAGCACGGCCATTTCCGTGCTGGAACTCATGCCGCCCCGCTACGACGGCCTTCTGAGCCGGCTCTCCGAGCAGGAATCCCGCCCTACGAGGTAAATCCAGGTGACGCACGCCACAAGTGGGCATATTTTCAGTTGCGTCTGCCCACTCCTGCCAAATATCCCAGTCAAAATCGACTCTCTTGCCTATCTGTGAACCAGCCCACATGATTCCTGCATGACTTCACTTACCGTCTCCGGCCGCGTGGCGCAGGTTCTCAGCAGCTACCTCAGCGATGTCTTCGGCGTCATGGGCAACGGAAACGTCTACTTCCTGGACGCCGCGGAAAAGCTGGGCCTCCGTTTCTCCGCCGTCCGCCATGAAGGCGCCGCCATCGCCGCGGCCGACGCCTACTACCGGACGTCAGGACGCCTCGCAGCGGGCACCACCACCTATGGCCCCGGCTACACCAACGCACTCACCGCCCTCGCCGAGGCCGTCCAGGCACAAATCCCCGTGGTGCTGGTCACCGGGGACGCTCCGAGCAGTGGCGCCCGGCCCTGGGACGTGGACCAGGCGGCAATCGCCGCGGGCCTCGGCGCGGCGACCTTCACCGTCACCCGCGACGCCGCGGGCTCCATCACGCAGCAGGCGGTGGAATACGCGCTCACCAAGCGCACCGCCGTCGTGATTGCCATCCCCTACGACCTCGCTGCCCTCGAGGCTGGGGACGAAGAGCTTCCCGAGCCGCTGGCACCAGCGGTGATTGACGACGTCGACGGCGGCCTCGGGCAGGTAGCCCACCTGCTCGCCGGGGCGAAACGGCCGCTGATCCTCGCCGGCCGCGGTGCGCATCTCGCCGGTGCCGGCCCGGAGCTCCGCGAGCTCGCCGACCGCCTGGGCGCGCTGACCGCCGGAACCGCCCTGGCGCTTAACCTCCTCCAGGGCGAGGGGTACCTCGGCGTCGCGGGCGGGTTCGGCACGGACACCGCGGCCGGGCTCATGGGTGAGGCCGATGTGGTCCTCGTGGCCGGGGCAAGCCTGAGCCCCTTCACCATGCGGTTCGGGCACCTGCTCGGCCCGGACAGCACCGTCATCCAGATCGACACCGCCCTGCAGCCGACGCACCCCCGGGTGGACACGTTCGTCAGCGCGGACGTGAAGTCTGCTGCGGGACGCATCCTGGGGATGCTGGATGGCACGGCCTCGTCGGACGCCCGCCGCGCAGAAGCCTGGCGCGCGGAAGCCCGCAAGCGCCTGGCCGAGGGACCGGCCCACCATCCAGGCTCAGCGGAGACGCCGGACGGCCGGCTGGACCCGCGCTCCCTTGCCACGGCACTGGATGCGGTGCTGCCGGAGCGCCGCACGGTGGTCCAGGACGGAGGGCACTTCGTCGGCTGGGCACCCATGTACTGGCGCATCCCGAGGCCGCAGGACCTGGTCATGGTGGGGACCGCCTACCAGGCCATCGGGCTGGGCCTTGCCAGCGCCGTCGGGGCAGCCCGCGCCGTGGAGGACGGCCGCACCCTGGTGCTGGCCTCCGGCGACGGCGGTTTCCTGATGGGCCTGTCCGACCTCGAATCGCTGATTGGCGCGGCCAGCAGCGCCGTCGTGGTGATCTACAACGATGCCGCCTATGGAGCCGAAATCCACCAGTACGGATCCCAGGGCCTGACCGAAAAGCCCATGCTGATCCCCGAGGTGGACTTCAGCGGCATCGCCCACGCGCTCGGTGCCGAATCCGCGATCATCCACTCGCTGTCGGACCTTTCCGCGCTCCAGGACTGGATCGACGCCGGCGCCAGGGGAACCTTCGTGGCCGACTGCCGGATCACGTCGAGCGTGCGGGCCCCGTGGCTGAGCGAGTGGATGCAGGCCTCGCAGGCCGCGAAGGCGGCGGTGGCGGGCTAACCCTGGCGGCGGCGGGACCTCGCAGACTACGCCGTTGGTTCACTGTTCCGGGCGGCTGACACAAAATGGGGCAGTTGCCCCATGCCCTTGCTGCGGCCCGGTCATAGGCTCGGGTCATAGAGAAAAGGAGGCGGCAATGACCATCTACCAGCCGCAGTCATCAGCAGAGGCAACGCCGAAACTTGCCGAACTTCCCGAAGACGCTGCCGAGCATTTCGCCGGCTACGCCGTCCTGGGGCTACCTTTTACCAGCGGCCACTACCTGGCCTTCCGGGATTTTCCCGTGAGCTCCGTTGGCCCCGGCTACCGCTCCGTCTGGCACCGCACGCCCGGCGGCCGGTGGACCATCTACGCCAACGCCGCGCCCGAGCTCAGCTGCGCCCGGTACTTCGGGACGGCCGTCCACCATACGGTGGAGACCGACGTCGACATCCAGTGGAGCGGGCCGTTCACCGCCGTGATCACGGTTCCAGGCGTTGTTGACTGGCACCTGCAGCTGGGCACATCCGCGGCCACCACGATGCTGACCGCCATGGCCGTACGCATGCCGGAAAGCCTGTGGCGAAACGAGCTGGTGCTCCGGGCCATGGGAGCATTCGCCGGTCCGCTGCTCGGCGCGGGCAGAATGAAAGTCTCGGGTGTGGTGCCCAACGGCCAGACGTTCCAGGCCCAGCCGCGGCAGTTGTGGCTTGTGACGGATTCCCAGGCCACCATCCGGGGTGAGGACGCGGGAGTTCCGGGCGCACTGCCTGTACAGGACCACCTGGCGGACTTCTGGCTTCCGCAACGTGGACTGTTCGGAGCCCAGGTGGGCGTTAGGTTCCCGTCCACGGCCCATCCCGCCGGACCAGGTCTTGCCCAGGCCCGGACCGGGAAGAACCAGGCGGCATAACGGCCGCCGCGTGATCCCTACTGCCTTGGCTGACGGCTTCCTAGAATGGCAGGTGTGAAGCAGTCATCGGCTGACCCCCGCCGCAGCGAAGTCCTGGCCGCACTGTCGCTCGCCATTGACCTGGGGCTGGGGCAACCGATGGAGCACATGCTGCGGGCGTCCCTGCTGGCGTTACGGATCGCGGGGGCGGCCGGCGTTGACGCCGCCGGCCAGGGCAGGATCTACTACGCCAACCAGCTGGCCTGGATCGGCTGCCACGCGGATTCCTTTGAACTCGCCGCACTGTTCACGGACGATATCGCCTTCCGCGCCGACTACTACAACCGCGACCAGCATGGCCTGCCCATGTATGCCGGCATGTTCAGCCACGCCGGCGCCGGCCTCCCGCCGCTCGCCCGCGTTGCCTACTGGACGCGTTTCGCGGCGACGGGCAGCGGGGCGGTGCGGACCATGATTGCCTCGCACTGCGTCTCCGCCGGGGTGTTGGCCAGCAGTGTAGGGCTCGACGACGGCGTGGCAGGACTGCTCACCCACACCTTCGAGCGGTGGGACGGCAAGGGCCTGCCGGAGGGTGTGGCGGGGCCGGAAATTCCGCTGGAGATGCGGATCATGCATCTCGCGGATACGGCCGAGGTCTTCCTGCGGAGGGAGGGCGTGGCCGGTGCGGTGGCCATGGTGCGGGCGCGCCGCGGCAGCCAGTTCGATCCAGCATTGGCCGGGCTGTTCATCGATCAGGCCGAGGCACTCACCGAAGGGCTCCTCGACGTCGACTGCTGGCAGGCCGCCCTGGACCTGGCTCCCAATGACGCTCCCCTGTCCGACCACGAGCTGGATGCGGTGCTGCGAGCGATCGGCGACTTCGCGGACCTCAAGTCTCCCTACACGGCAGGTCACTCCCGTGCAGTAGCGGCCCTCGCCGCCGCCGCGGGCGAGGAGCATGGGCTACCGGCCGACGACGTCACGGAGCTCCGCCGTGCAGGATGGGTACACGACCTGGGCCGGCTGGGGGTGTCCAACCAGGTGTGGGATAAGAAGGAGCCCCTCTCCGGGCTGGACCTGGAACGTATCCGAATGCATCCGTATCTGGGAGAGCGGATCCTCAGCCGCGTTCCCGGACTGAAGGGCGAGGCGGCCCTCACCGGCTCACACCACGAGCGGCTCGACGGGTCCGGCTATCCGCGAGGGATTGGCGGAACGGAGCTGGGGATAAAGCAGCGGATCTTGGCGGCTGCGGACTCCTACCAAGCCTCCCTGGAGCCACGCCCGCACCGGCCCGTGCTCGCGCCGGCTGATGCGGCTGCCAGGCTCCGGCAGGAGGTTTCAGCCGGCAGGCTCGCCGCGGAAGCTGTGGAGGCAGTGCTCGTGGCGGCCGGCCAGCAGCCCCGCCGTCCGCATGCCCCAGCGGGTGGACTCACACCGCGGGAAGTGGAGATCCTCAGCATGCTGTGCCGCGGAATGACACCGGCCGAGATCGCCGGCGCTCTGTTTCTCGCCCGGAAGACCGTCCGCAACCATGTGGAGCACATCTACACCAAGATCGGTGCAACCAACCGGGTGGGTGCCACCTTGTTCGCGATCAGGAACGGCCTGACCGAGTACGGGAGCGCGGCCAGGTAGCGGTCCCGTCCCTGACCGCGCAGCCGCGTCGTCAGGAATTTGGGACTACCGGGGAACGAGCCGCCACAGCGACGTGACCTCGGCCGAGCGCGCCTCGAACAGGGGATCGTCGCGGTCCGATGCCTTCGGATGCGTTGGCTTGGTGTCCAGCCGTTCCACCACCTTCAGCCCTGCCGCCGTGATGGCGGCCAGCAGATCGTCACGCGTCCGCAGGCCAAGGTGTTCGGCCAGGTCGGAGAGGACAAGCCAGCCCTCACCGCCCGGTTCCAGATGGTCGGAGAGTCCGTTCAGGAAGCGGAACAGCATCCTGCTCCCGGGGTCGTAGACGGCGTTGTCCAGGGTGGAATGCGGCGTGGCCGGAATCCATGGAGGGTTGCACACGATAAGCGGTGCCCGCCCGGGCGGGAACATGTCGGTCAGGACGGCCTCGGCACGATCCTGGACGCCGAGGTTCCGGAAATTCTCAGCGGCGCAGGCGATTGCACGCGGTTCATTGTCCGTCGCCACCACTCGGTGGACGCCACGGCGCGCGAGGACGGCAGCGAGCACCCCAGTGCCGGTTCCGACGTCGAACGCCAGCGTGTCAGAGGGAAGCGCAGCGGCGGCCACGAGATCCACATACTCGCTCCGGGTGGGGAAGAACGTGCCATAGTGCGGGTGGATGCGGCCCTGCAGGGCATCGACGTAGACACCATTACGTCGCCACTCGTGGGCGCCAATGGCCCCGACAAGCTCATACAGGGACACAACGGAAGGTTCGCCGATATCACCGTACGCTTCAGCGGCGGCCTGCCGGATGTCCGGTGCGCGGCGCAGCGGCACCACCAGGCCCGGATCAAGAGATATCAGCAGCAGGCCGAGAACGCGTGCGCGATGCGAGCGGGACTGGCGGTGCCGATAGAACTTATCGGCCGGAATTGCTGCGGTCTCCTTCTTTCCGGCGCCTATCCGCCGGTCCAGGGCGTTGAGGATCTGCCGTGCGTTGTGGAAGTCACCGTGCCAGAGCATCGCGATCCCCTGTGACGCCATCCGGTTCGCATCATCGGCCGTAAGAGAGTCGGAGACCACTTCGATGCGCGTCGGCGCCGGTCTGCCGTTCGCCGAACGCCATCGCGCCGTCATGCTCTCACCAGCCTCGGCCCAGGTCACGACGGCGGGATCATCCACCGCAACTCCGCGTGAGGGCTTGAGGACCGACGTCGGGATTCCCACGGGAGCTGGCGTGTCCGTAGTGATAAAGATCCATTCCAAGCGTCAGAGGAGCCGATCGGCGACTGACGATTGCGGCGGTGATTCCACGACGTGGATGGCTGCGGCCCAGGATTCCGGACCGTCATCCGGCCGCGAACCGAGCGTGGTTGATGGCCGCTGTAGCCATTCAACCTGCCTTGTCAGGATACAGGTGTGCCGTGGCCGCCGTCCCGCCGCCTTACTGGGAGTACCCGAAGGTCACCGCCACGCAAAGCCAGCGGCCGCCGTCGTACTTCACGCCATGTCTAACCGCCGGGCCCGCGCGAGTCCTAGATCCCACCCAGCCCCTTGCGGGAATTCACAGGTCCACCGCCTACCATGATCCGCATGAAGGCTGCCCGGGACGCCCGCTCTGCCGCCGTGGTGATCAACGCCGGATCACGCCGAGGGGCGGCACACGAACTTGGGCTGGACACGATGCGAAAGGCAGGCGTGCCGATCTCCGCCGTGCACCACGTCCTGTCCGGGGCAGACCTGGCCGCGACGCTTGACCGGGTGGTGGCGGACGGGCACGACCTGATTGTTGTCGGTGGTGGCGACGGGACAATGACCTGCGCCGCGGGTCGGGTTGCCGGCACCAACGTTATGCTCGGCGTTCTTCCATTGGGCACTGCCAACGACTTCGCCCGCACGCTGGAGATACCCAACAATCTGGCCGAGGCCTGCGCTACCGTCGCAGACGGGAAGGTGGTGGACATCGACCTCGGCCGGGCTAACGGTGAGCCATTCCTCAACGTGGCGTCCGCGGGCCTGTCGGTGGCTGTGACGGAGGCGCTGAGCCCCCGCTTGAAGCGGTACATCGGGCCATTGGCGTACAGCATCGCCACGCTTCGGGCTTATGCCCGGCACAAACCGTTCCGGGCCCGCCTCGAGTTCCCAGAGGGCGACCACGAGCCGCTGGAACTGGAAAACCTGCTTCAGGTAGCGGTCGGCAACGGCCGGCATTACGGCGGCGGCAACACGGTCTCTCCCACTGCAGGGATCGACGATCACACCCTGGACATCTACGCCATCCTGGCCGGCCCGCTCCGGGAGCACGTGAGTATTGCACGGCTGCTCAAGGACGGCAGCTTCATCGAACACGACCGGGTGTACCACCTGACCAGCCGACATGTCCGGGTGGTCACTGAGCCGCCGCTGCCGGTGAACCTCGACGGCGAGA
This sequence comes from Arthrobacter sp. P1_B3, assembly GCF_056406615.1. Taxonomy (NCBI): domain Bacteria; kingdom Bacillati; phylum Actinomycetota; class Actinomycetes; order Micrococcales; family Micrococcaceae; genus Arthrobacter; species Arthrobacter sp. P1_B3. The sequence goes on from NZ_JBFTZV010000015.1 coordinate 57,992, forward strand.
TCGCGACCACCACGCCCACCGACTTCACCGTCCAGCGCAACGCCGTTCACGTCGTGGTACCCCAGAGCAGCAACAGCGCGTTGTTCGACGGACCGGGAGCCTAGGCCCCTCCTGAGGGCGTTGTTTCCTAAACAGTCACGCCTCCGGCACATCTCCCCTTAGTGTTGGTGCAGCAGATCACGAAACCGTTTACGTAAACCGTTTGCGTAACACGGTCCGGCCAGCACAAGGGAGGAGGAACAGTGGTCACCATCCGCGATGTCGCCAAGCACGCCGGCGTCTCTCCGGCCACCGTTTCCCGGGTTGTCAACGGGCTGGTGGGCTACTCCGACGAGACCCGGGAACGGGTCGAGACCGCGGTCCAGAGCCTCAGCTACGAAACGGACTACCTCGCCCGGGGACTCAAGACCCGGCAGACGTCCGTGATCGGGCTCCTCGCCCCCATGGTCTCTGACGCCCTCGCTTCCAAGGTCATGCAGGGCGTGGAGGAGGAAGCCCAGGAACGCGGCTACGCCGTGATGCTCGGCCGCACCGGCGCTAAATCCGCCTATATCGCCGGCTACCTCCGGACCCTGCGCACCTACCGGGCCGCCGGCGTCATCCTCATCTCCGCGGTGATCACGCCGGAGACCAGGCAGCTGCTGGGGCCCAACGTCCCCATTATCTCCGTCGCCATCAGCGACAAGTCCGGCTCCCCCAGCGTGGCCATCGACGACGAGCAGGCAGCCTATGACGCGACCCGTCACCTGCTGCGGCTCGGCCACCGCCGCATCGGCCTCCTGACCGGGGATCCGGCGTCGATCTACGTCGCCCAGCCCCGCCAGCGCGGTTACCTGCGCGCCATGACCGAAGCTAACTGCACGCCGGTGACCGCGACCGGCAGCTTCTTCTACGAAAGCGGCGCCGCCGGCGCGGACGAACTCCTGCGGCAGGAACCCGGGCTCACCGCGATCTTCGCGATGAGCGACGAGATGGGCGCCGCCGTCGTCAATGAACTGCAGCGGCGCGGGCTCCGGGTGCCAGAAGACGTCTCGGTCCTGGGCTTCGACAACACCTCCACCTCCCTGCACGTCAACCCGCCTCTGAGCACCATGGCGCAGCCGCTCGAGGAGATGGGGCGGATGGCCGTCAAAAAGCTGCTCCGCTCCCGCGACCTCGGACCGAAGATCATGCCGCACCGGCTGATCGAGCGCGGCTCCACCGCGCCGCCCCACCCGGTTCCGGCACCGGCGACCCCGGCCCCGCCCGGCGAACAAGTCGGCACCCCAGTCTCACTCAGCTAGCCAAGACCCAAAACCACCACCACCCACGGCGGCCGCCGGCACTTCCCCGTGCCACCAGGCAACCCGCCGCGATTCCGCATGCACCAAACCACCCGCACCGCTCGCACCACCCCACAACAAGGAGCAACACATGAGGCAGCGCCGCCGCACCTGGCAGACTCTTCTCGCCACCACCGCATCCCTGACCGTCGCCGCCGTCGCCCTCACGGGCTGCGGCGGGACCGCCACGGACGCCAAGAGCACCCCGAAGGCCGCCGCCGCGTCCTTCGAGGGCAAGGGCCCCATCAACTACGTCTCCAACCGCGACGCCTCCGGTGCCGCGAACAAGAGCATCGAGGAATGGAACGCCGCCCACCCCGAGGAGAAGGTCACGTTCATCGAACTGCCCGATTCGGCGGACCAGCAGCGCCAGCAGCTCATCCAGAACGCGCAGATCAAGTCGGACACCTTCAGCGTGCTGAACCTGGACGTCGTCTGGACCTCCGAGTTCGCCGCCAACAAGTGGATCCAGCCGCTGCCCGCGGACGCCGTCCCCACCGACAAGATGATCCCCGCCACGGTCAACGCCGCGACGTACCGGGACACCCTGGTCGGCGCCCCGTACTACACCGATGGCGCCCTGTTCTACTTCCGCTCCGACCTGCTCAAGGCCGCGGGCATCGCCGCCCCGCCCAAGACCTGGGACGAAATGAGGACCGCCTGCAAGGCGATCCTGGCGCTCCCCGAGGCCGCCGGCATGTCCTGCTACACCGGCCAGTTCGACAAGAACGAGGCCCTCACGGTCAACTTCTCCGAGGCCGTCGCCTCCGCCGGCGGCACCGTCGTCGACGCCGACGGCAAGCCCACCGTCAACACCCCCGAAGCCAAGGCCGGCCTGAACCTGCTGGTGGACGGCTTCAAGGACGGCATGTTCCCGTCCGACGCCATCACCTACCTCGAAGAGCAGGGCCGCCGCGCGTTCCAGGACGGCAAGCTCGTCTTTATGCGCAACTGGCCCTTCCTGCACGCCTCGCTGAGCGCCACGGACGGCTCCAGCAAGGTGGCCGGCAAGTTCAGCATCACCTCCATCCCCGGCACCGACGGCCCCGGCGTCTCCACCCTCGGCGGCCGCAGCCTCGCCATCTCCCCGTTCACCCCGAACAAGGCTACGGCGCTGGAGTTCGTCAAGTTCTTCACCAGCGAGGAGCAGGCCCAGAAGCGCCTCGCGCTCAGCTCCCGCGCCCCGGTGTACGCCTCCCTGTTCGAGGACCCGGCCGTCGTCGCTAAGCGCCCGTTTTTCCCCACCCTGCTGACCTCGCTGAACAACGCCCAGCCGCGGCCCAAGGTGGTCCAGTACGGCGCCACCACCAAGGCGATCCAGGAAGAGGCGTACGCGGCCATCACCGGCAAGAAGGACACGGACACGGCCCTGAACGACATGCAGGCCAAGCTCACCGAGCTCTCCGCCAAGTAATTCCGAACTATTCGAGCAACAGCCGGGCCGGCCGGTTCACCCCGGCCGGCCCGGCAGCTGCAACCCCAGTGAGGTTCCCAGAATGACGACGACGACCGCCCCGCCCGCCGGCGCGCAAACCGGCACACCCCAACCAGCCAGCCCGCGCACACGCGGCCACCGCGGCACCCGCACTCCCGGCGAAGGCCGGATGGCCGCGCTGCTGCTCTCCCCCACCCTCCTGGTCCTGGCCCTCGTGATCGTGTACCCGCTGCTCGCCGCGGTGCACCAGTCCCTCTACCGCGCCGAATCCGGGCTGGACGCGGACGGCTTCGTGGCCGACGTCGAATCCTTCGTGGGCCTGGCCAACTACGCCGACCTCTTCGTCGGCGAAACCGGCCGGCGCTTCCTCAACGCCCTCGGCAACACCACCTTCTTCACCATCACCACCGTGTTCCTCGAGACCGTCCTGGGCCTCTGCCTGGCCCTGGCCATGAACCGCGCCTTCCGCGGCCGGTCCTTCCTGCGCGCCAGCATCCTGGTGCCCTGGGCCGTCCCCACCGCCGTCTCCGGCCTGCTGTGGCGCTGGATCTTCCAGTCCGACGGCATCGCCAACACCCTGATCGGCAGCGAAATCCTCTGGACCGCCGAGGGCAACGCCTCCCGCGCGGCCATCATCATCGCCGAAGTCTGGAAGACCGCCCCGTTCATCGGCCTCCTGGTCCTCGCCGGCATGCAGGTCATCCCCGGCGAAGTCTACGAGGCCGCCAAGATCGACGGCGCCGGCTGGTGGCGCCAGCTCGGCTCCATCACCCTCCCGCTGGTCAAGCCCACCCTGCTGGTGGCCGTGCTGTTCCGCATGCTCGACGCCCTGCGCATGTTCGACCTGCCGTTCGTGCTGATCGGCCCCGGCAAGGAATCCGTGGAAACCCTCTCCATGCTCGCCTGGGACGAATCCAACCAGCTCCGCTACGGCTCAGCCTCGGCGTTCGCGATCATGCTCTTCCTGTACGTCGCCGTCGTCGCGATCGTGTTCGTTAAGGTGCTCGGCGCCGACGTCACGGGCGCCAAGGAACTGAAGCTGATCTCGAAGAAGTCCCGCACAAAGGCAACCCGCACCCAGAAGGCCGAGGCCACCCGATGACCATCTCCGACCTCCGCAACGCCGCCACCGACTCCGGCGCACCAAGCGCCTCCGGCGCCGCCGCGACCGACGCCGTCGGCCGCCCCGGCAAATCGAACACAGGCAAGCCGAAAGCGCAACGCACGTGGCGTTCCTACTCGGTGTACCTGGGCTTGGCGCTGATCTTCGCCTACTGCCTGGCGCCGTTCTACTGGATGCTGGTCTCCAGCTTCCGCCGCACCGCCGACATTTTCGACAACACCCTCCTGCCGGCGCCGTTCTCGCTGGAGAACTACGCCAAGGTGTTCGACGGCTCCACCATGTTCGGCCAGGCCCTGCTGAACTCCCTGGTCGTCGCCGGGACCACCACGGTGTTCGCCCTGCTCCTGGGCGTATTCGCGGCCTACGCGATCTCCCGGCTGAACTTCCGCTTCAAGTCGGTGATCCTGGGCGTGATCATCGCGACGTCGATGTTCCCCGGCATCTCCGTGGTGGTGCCGCTGCTGCGCCTCTTCACGGACCTCGGCTGGATCAACACCTACCAGGCGATGATCGTCCCCAGCCTGTCGTTCGCGATCCCGCTGGCGGTCTGGAACCTCACCACGTTCATGAAGGCCCTGCCGTTCGACCTCGAGGAAGCCGCCATGATCGACGGCTGCACCAAGTGGCAGGCGTTCCGCCGGGTCCTGCTCCCGCTTGCCGCGCCGGGCGTGTTCACCACCGCGATCCTGACCTTCATCCACAGCTGGAACGAATTCATCATCGCGCTGTCCATGATCAACGACCCCAAGATCCAGACCGCCACGGTCGCGATCTCCAAGTTCACCGGCGCCACCGAATTCCAGGCGCCCTTCGGCGAGCAGATGGCCGCCGGCGTGATCGTCACCGTACCGTTGGTGATTATGGTGCTGATCTTCCAGCGTCGGATCGTCGAAGGCCTCACCGCGGGCGCGAGCAAATGAGCCAGAGTCCTGTCGAGGAGACCGCTCTTGCGCCCGCTCCTGACTGGTGGCAGTCCGCTGTCATCTACGAGGTCTACCCGCGCTCCTTCGCCGACGGCGACGGCGACGGCGTGGGCGACCTCGCCGGCCTCATCGCCCGGCTGCCGTACATCGCCTCGCTCGGCGTCGACGGCATCTGGATGACCCCGTTCCAGCCCTCCCCGCAGGTGGACCAGGGCTACGACGTCAGCGACTACTGCGGCGTGGACCCGCTGTTCGGCACCATGGAACAGTTCGAGTCCCTGCTTTCCAAAGCCCACGCGCTGGGCCTGCGGGTCCTCCTCGACGTCGTCCCCAACCACTGCTCCTCGGAGCACCCGCTGTTCCAGGCGGCCCTAGCTGCCGCCCCGGGCTCGCCCGAGCGGGACATGTTCCACTTTGTGCCGGGTCCATTGGGCACGTCCGACGACGGCGGCAGCGGCTCTGCGTCTGGGGCCGACGCTTCAACCAACGATGTCCCGCCGAACAACTGGCAAAGCGTCTTCGGTGGCCGGGCTTGGAGCCGCGCCACCCCGGATTCGGCGACGGACAAGGACTGGTACCTGCACCTGTTCTCGGCCGGTCAGCCGGACTGGAACTGGCGCAATCCCGCCGTCGGCGACTACTTTGACGGCGTGCTTCGCTTCTGGTTCGACAGGGGCGTGGACGGGCTGCGCATCGACGTCGCGCATGCGCTGTTCAAGGCCGACGGGCTGCCGGACTCGCCCTCCACGGGCGGGGTGGTGGATGGGCTGCGGTCCAACCCGCAGGTCTCGGACCAGGAGGACGTCCACGAGGTCTACCGCCGCTGGCGAACGCTCGCCGAGAAGTACGAGCCGCACCGCCTGCTGGTGGGCGAGGTCAACCTGGAACCGGCCCGCGCCGCCCGGTACACCCGGGCCGACGAGATGCAGCAGGCCTTCGCATTCGCGTTCGTGAAGCTCGGTTGGGACCCGGAGGCGTGGGCCGCCGTCGGGAACGAACTCGAGGCCGCCCGGCAGCTCCACGGCGCCGCCCCCACCTGGGCGCTCGAAAACCACGACATCGTCCGTTCCGTGACCCGGTTCGGCGGCGGCGAACTCGGCAACGTCCGGGCGCGGGCCGCCCTCGTGGCATTGCTTGGACTGCCCGGCGCCGCGTACATCTACCAAGGCCAGGAGCTCGGGCTGCCCGAGGTCGACGTCCCGGTGGGTGCCCGGGTGGACCCAATGTGGGCCCGAGGCGGCGTGTGCCGCGACGGCGCCCGTGTCCCGCTGCCCTGGACGGGGGACGGGGCGCTGAACCACGGCTTCTCGCTCGCTGAGACCGCGGGCGAACCGTGGCTCCCGATCCCCGCAGGCTGGGGCACCCACGCCATCGAGCTCCAGCAGCAGGACGCGCAGTCCGCCTTGAACTTGACCAAAGCGGCGCTGGAGCTGCGCCGGCTGCTGTGGAGGAACGAGGTCTTCGGCCCGGACGACGGCGGCATCTGGCGCGTCGAAGCCGGCAACCTGCTGATATGCGAACGCAGCGCCGACTTCTTGGTCGCCGTCGCCATGGGCGCCGAGCCGGTTCGGCTGCCCGTCGGTACCGTGCTGCTCAGCGCCGCGCCCCTGGCGGAGGACGGCTGGCTGCAACCGAACAACGCTGCCTGGGTGCTGAAGGACTAAAGGTCCGGCGGCCTGAATCTGGGTTAGGACGGTCAGGTTCTGAGGAAGTCGATTAGGGCGCACAGTGTTACTGGAGTGGTGGCCAATTCGTATTCTCAGAGACGTAGCAGGCGCTGGGAACGTGAAAGCATAAGCCGGTGCACACGAACCAGTACGGACCAGAGAGCGCACCTCCTGTCTTGCTCCTGCACGGTGGTGGCGTCGCCGGTTGGATGTGGCAATCCCTGAGCCGTAGCCTGGAAGACCGGCACCGTGTGATCGTCCCCGACCTCCCGGGGCACGGAGAGAGCTCCAGCGAGGAGTACATCTCGCATTCCGCGACCGTAAATGCCCTGGCCGACTTGGTGTTGCAACGGGTTGGTTCGCCAGTAGCAGTGATCGGCTTCTCGCTCGGGGCCCAGCTATCCATCGGTCTGGCGGCTCAACATACGCCTCTGGTGAGCCGAGTTATGGTCGTCAGTGCCCAAGCGAAGCCGATGGCGTACGGTGGCCTCACCCTGGGCATTCTCGGTTTGAGCGCGCCACTTGCCCGGAGGAGATGGTTTGCCCGCCTGCAGGCCCGGCAGCTGTTCATACCCCCAGAGCTGATGGAGCAGTACATCGACACCAGTGCAGGCATAACGAAGGCGACCTTGACGGCCGCCGTCGGGGAGAACCTGCGCTTCGCATTGCCTGAGAATTGGTCCCGCTTCCCTGGGGAAGCCCTCGTGATGGTGGGTCAGCGTGAACGGAGGCTGATGCGTGACTCTGCCGCTGCGATCCATGCCGCCCTACCTGGAAGCGACTTGGAGGTTGTGGATGGGTGTGGCCACGGAATCCCCCTTCAACGCCCGGAGTGGTTCAACGCCACGGTATCGGCTTGGCTCTCTCAGGAGTAATGAGGAGGACCGACCGGACCGTCAGCAGCTGCCCGGAAGTTTGAAGAAGCCTGCAACGTCGGCTGCGCCCAGGAGATCGTGACGGAAGGCGATGGCGTCCACGGGCCGTGTCTCGACGAACAGGACCGCCACCGTCCGGGAGTGGACCACGGTGTACCGGGTCGGTCCGTCCAGCCAGGAGTGGATCCCTGTGTACTCATCGACCAACAATCCGTCGCCGAGCAGGCCCTGCTCCTCGAGCAGGTGATAGACAACATTCCAGGCGAGATCCATCAGTTCATGGATCGCCGCCTCCACTGTTGGAGCGGTCATGAGTCCATGGTCCTCCTGGGCACCGACAGCTTTGCGGAGACAGAGCGGCGTGTCTTCGAGGACACGTCTGCACCGCCAGCTCCGGATCGAACCCACGGCGCGGCGTCCTGGGGCAACGGGTTCGTTCCATAACCAAGGTGCGTCCGACCGGCGGTCGACGACGTTAGCAGCCGGCGTACAGTTCAGGCAGGTCCCCGGTGAAGGCTTCCCGTGGATCGACTCCTGCCGCCTCCAGGATGGCGCGGGCCAGAGCCCGGGCATCATCCGTCCGGTAGCTGACCGAGGCCGTCACGCCGTCGGCCTGATTGATCTGGACGCTCGGCTGATCGTCAAAACCACCGGTCGGAATTGCACGCCAGATGTCGAGGTGGTCTTCGGGGATTTCGGTGTCGTGGTGGCGGTGGACGAAGTAGTCTGCGGCGGCCATGGTGGTCCTCATCTCGAATCGGGCAAGAGAAGAGTGTAAGCACGCGAGGACAGTTCAGAAAAGTGCCCGGAAGCGAGTACCGGCCACTCGTATGCCGTGCACGGTCTTCGTCCTAATGTGGAGCGTACCGGCGGCATCCCCGGTGCTGGGGGTTTCGGATTGAAACGTGGTTTGGATACCGGGGCCGGCGGCGAGGGCGCTCACCTGTTTGTGCGCCCACTCCAGCCGTCGCCGGCCCCCTTTACGCCTGCCGGGCTACGCCTCCAGATGGAACTCCACCCGGTACTTCATGAACCGGATGTTCCGGGCGATGGACAGTGCACGGCGGATCCGCAGATCATCTTCCTGCGCGATGATGACGCCTTCAACGGACTGCCCAGGTTCGAGCAATGCTTCCTGGACGTAGCCCATGTAGCGCTGGATCTGGCCGACGACGGCGTCACTGGCGCGACCGCGCTTGAGTTCAATCACGAGCAGCCGGGTCCGGTCCTTGCTGATCGCGAGGATGTCCATGGGCCCGGTGTCGGTGAGGTACTGCTGGCCTTTGAGTTGGCCGTCCTCTTCGTAGATGTCATAGTCCTGGCCGAGCGTTGTGCTGCGCCAGTTGTGGACCAGGAAGTCTTCGAGCTGCTTCTCCATCTGGAACGCGAGCTGGTCCTCGACCTGGGAGGAGATCGCCTGGGCTATAGGCTGGGCGGCATCGGTGAGCTGAGTGAGCGCCGCCAGCTCTACGGTGTGGGCGGCCAGCTGGAACACCGTCATGATCGACCTGGCAGATGATGCCAAGGCGGGGCTCATGTCGTCCTTGCTGAACGAGCCCTTCCAGTCGACCCGGCGCCGGTGTGGCAGATCCGTGCCCGGGTGGTATTCGTACCCGCCGGTCACGACGCCGTACTGGTAGGTGCGGTCAGGTTTGGGTGCCAGCACGAGGTTGCCTTCGACGATCCCTTCGCAGGCCCACCACAGATTGCCGGCGGCGAGACCGGCCGCGACCTTGCCCTTGTCCGGTTCCTGCCCCAGGAACACCTGGACCACGGCGGAGCGGAAAGAGTCCGGCCCTTCGCCCAGATGCGGGGTGAGGTCATAGTCGCCGACAAAGTCGACTCCCATGTATCCGGCCTCGATCATGTCTTCGGCGAACAGGCCACCTCTGCCCTGCCGGACCATCCATGCTGTCGTCATTGTTCTCCATGTCCTGATGCCCCCTGGACGGGGCCGCGTGCGGTTCCACCTGAACTTATCGCATGCGGCGGCCTCTGGCCTGAGGCTTCCCCTCGTCTGTAAGCAGCGGTTGGAGCAGTTGCCCACAGCGGAGCGGAGTTTTCAGGGGACCAAGGCCCAGGAGCAGGCTCACCGTCGCTCCGCTGGCCGAAGACGGCTGGCTGCAGCCGAACAACGCGGTCTGGGTGCTGCGCGACTGAGGCCATTCTGTTCGTGACCGCCCACGTTTCCACGGGGAACACCCGTTGCGCTATCACTTGTAGCTGCTAAACAGCTGGTCTCAGCTATCAGAACGACCGTAGGTGATAGCGCATCGGGGCATCCGGCCTACGCGCGCTGGGAGATGTTGATGATGTTGCCCTCGCTGTCCAGGAACCAGGCTGCCTTCCCCCAGTCAGCGGTGGCAATGCCGTTCTCCGTCTTCAGGCCGGGAAAATCGTAATCTTCAAAGACGACGCCGCGGCCTCGCAGTTCCTCCATCTCGCGTTCGAGATTGTCCGTTTCCCAGCCCATCTGGGTGTTCTTGGCTGACCCGGCATTGTCTGTCTGGTAAACGAGGAAGCGCGTTCCTTGGCCGCAGCTGTACATGACGCTGCCTTCCTCCATGGATTCGGAGGGTTCCATTCCCAGCTTGTCCCGGTAGTACTCCTTCGCCCTGTTGATGTCCTTCGCGGGGAGGACAGCGATGATGTTTGAATCCTTGAGCATGATGATTCCCTTCAGTGCGTCGATGACCGCAGTGATGGCGATGCTCCCCCCGGTTTCGGTCCCCGGAATCCTTGTCCGGAGCCCGTGACCGCCCCTTGCGCCGAGCCGGGGCAGCCACTTGGGACTCTTCAACGCCGCGCCACCTATCACCAGCGTGAGGGGTTCCCGAAGTTATGTGGACATTATGGACCGATTTGGGTCTGCTGAAACAGGGTGCACGGCATCCGGTTGAAAGGTCATATGCCGGCCCCCAACGAGGTCCTCGCGCTCAGCCCGGAGTGGCGTCTCGCTGATGCCGGCACTTGCACTTGCTAACCTGTGGCCGGTTCCCGCGAACAGTGGTGTGGAGTTCAGCGAGAGAACCTTGGAAATGAGATTCCTGATATGTCCGGTCAGGAACCGGCATACGGCAAAGAAAGCTGGCCGCGGGTAAAACGGGCGAAGCCGGCGTGAACGTCACGGACAATGACGGATCCGGTGCCGAGGAGCTGTGCCTTCTCTCGAAGTTGGCGCCACGAGGTCCTCGCTTGGGCGGCCGAAGATTTCGATCGACTTCATCTTGATAAGCGGCGCAACTGGCGGGAACTTAGGCCCCGCCACTTTCATGTGGAACTCCAACGAGGCCAGATCAGGATGGAAATGGAGGACACTCATGGTGGAGCCGTCCTCTGAGAAACAGACGCTGTAGGAGATGATCCGAGGCTCATTCTGTTCAACGAACGCGGCGAGTTCTGCCATGGCTGTCTTGAGTTCCTCAAGTTTGCCGGAGCGGACCTCCGAAGTATCAAGGTAAGCGACGAAATCATCCATGTCAGCTCTCCCGTTGAAGGCCCTGGCTGAACGCCTGGACCTGGTTCACTACGCACAATTGTCCTCCCGATCCTCTATGGAAGCGCGGCGGATTTATGGCTCCAGGATCACGGCCAGCAGTATGCCCTGAGAATTCGCCACCGGGCCCATGGCCGCGATGACCTCACCGGGCTTGGAGCCCGAGGGCAACTGCATCACCCGACGGGTCCCCGCACCTTGCCGCCCCTTAACCCCGGCGGTAGCCTGAAAAGCAGATGACGGGCCGCGCCGCCCACCACCGGTTCCGCGAGTGCCGGGCCGGGCAGCGCCCACCGGCTCAGACCCGCCACCGGGAACGTGGAGGCGCGATGTCTACACTCGCACACGGCCGGGAGGCCTATGCCGAACGGCGCTGGCCGGACGCCGTAGGGCAGTACACCGCTGCCGACCACGACGCCGAACTGCCGCCCAGCGATCTGGAACAGCTGGCCACCTCCGTCATCCTCACCGGCCGGGGCTCCGAGGGAGTGGACATCCTGGCCCGGGCGCACCTGAAGTACCTCGCCGAAGGCGACTACGACGCCGCCGCCCGCTGCGCCGCCTGGTCCGGGTTGAACCTCATGCTGCTGGGCGAGGCGGCCCGCAGCGCCGGCTGGCTCGCCCGTGCCCACCGGATCGTCGAGGACCTGCCCGAGCCCTGCCCCTTCGAGGGCATGCTGTTCGTCCCTGCCGGGCTGGGCGCCCTCTACCGAGGCGACGGCGCCGCCGCCGCGGAGGCCTTCACCCGGGCCGCTGACCTCGGACGGGAACGTGGCGACGCTGACGCGGCGGCCCTCGGTTTGCTGGGTCTCGGGCAGGCAAGGATCATGCTGGGCCGGCTCGAGGACGGCCTGGCCCTGCTCGACGAAGCCATGGTCGCCGTCACCGTGGGGGAGATCTCGCCGGTCCCGGCCGGGATCATCTACTGCGCAGTGATCGGAACCTGCCTTCTGGCCTTCGACCTGCGCCGTGCCCACGAGTGGACACGGGCGCTGGACCGGTGGTGCGACGCGCAGCAGAACCTGGTGGCCTTCAGCGGCCAATGCCAGATGCACCGGGCCGAGCTGTACCGGCTGCACGGCGCCTGGACCGAGGCGATCGACGCGGCCCAGATGGCGCAGGACCTCGCCTTCCGCGGCGACCTGCTGGCCACCTACGGCGGCTTCTACGAACAGGGCGAAATCCAACGGCTCCGGGGCGACTTCGACGCCGCCGAGGCCTCCTACCTGCACGCTCAGGAGACCGGTTTCCCCCCGCAGCCCGGGCTGGCGCTCCTGCGTCTGGCCCAGGGCAAGCCGGACCAGGCCCAGTCCCTGCTCCGGCAGGCTATGGACGGCGCCGACCCCACGTACCGGCGCCAGATGCTCGCCGCCCGGGTGGAAATCGAACTGGCAGCACGCGACGCACGGGCAGCACGGGCTGCCGCGGAGGAACTGGCTTCGCTCTGCGCCTCGATCGACATGCCCCTGCTGCACGCCCTCGCCGAGCAGTCCGAGGCCTCTGTCCTGTTCCACGAAGGCGACCTTCAGGCTGCCCTGGTCCCGCTTCGCCGCGCGTGGTCCCGCTGGCTCAGCCTCGACGCACCGTTCGAAGCGGCCCGCTGCCGCGCCCTCCTGGCCAGGCTGTGCGCCGCGCTCGGCGATGAGGAATCCGCCCGGCTGGAACTTGAGGCGGCCCGGGCAGTATTTTCCGAGCTGCGCGCCGCGCCGGCGCTCTCGGAGCTTGAGCAATCGGTGCCCGTCGCGCCGGACGCCCGGACAGCCCCGGCGCCAACCACCGGGAACGACGTTCATCACGCCGCCGCCGCCGGGCCGCTCACCGCACGCGAAACCGAAGTGGTCCAGCTCGTCTCCACCGGTCTGAGCAACCGAAACATTGCTTCCGAGCTGTTCATCAGCGAAAAAACGGTGGCCCGGCACCTGAGCAATATCTTCACCAAGTTGGGCCTGACCTCCCGAGCCGCGGTCACGGCCTACGCCTACCAGCACGGACTCGCCCTGACCTCCCGCCCTGCATAAAACTACCCATTCCCCGCCCGCCGGATTTCTCCCCGGGAAATGGGTGATTCGCCCGATTCGCCGCGATGCGGCGAAAAATAGCGTTAATGGCATGAACGTTTCAGTGCTCGCAGGAATGGTTTCCACCGGCCTCTTCGCGGTGAGCTACTTGCCCATGCTGCTCAAGGCACTACGCACGAGGGATCTTGACTCCTACAGCCTCGGCTACCTCGCGCTGAGCAACGTCGCCAACGCAGTGCACTCCGTGTACGTCTTCAGCCTCCCTCCGGGGCCGATCTGGCTATTGCACTCCTTCTACGTCGTCGCCTCCGCGCTGCTGCTCATCTGGTACCTGAGCTTCCGGTCCGGACCCGCCGGCCACCCGGCGCCACAGCAGTCACAACGTTCATAACCACCCCACTGCACATGCAACACCAAGAAGGGACCACCATGAACACCACCCCAGCAACTGACACCCGCGGCGCCGTCGGCACTGGCATAGTCGGCATTGGCGCCGTCGACACCGTCATCATCGGTGCCGGACAGTCCGGCCTGGCGCTGGGCTACTACCTGGCGCAGCAGCACCGGAACTTTGTCATTCTCGACGCCGGCACACGGGTTGGCGACGCGTGGCGGAGCCGCTGGGACTCGCTGCGCCTGTTCACCCCCGCCAAGTACAACGGTCTGCCCGGCCGGCCCTTCCCCGGCGACCGCCTCGCCTTCCCCACCAAGGACGAGCAGGCGGACTATCTGGAGGACTACGCCGCCCGGTTCCACCTGCCGGTCCGGCCCAACACGGCCGTCACCCGGCTGAGCCACGACGGGCAGCGGTTCCACGTCATGGCCGGCGCGCAGCGCTGGACGGCGGCGAACGTCGTCCTCGCCACCGGCGCCTGCCAGCTGCCCAAGACGCCGGGCTTTGCGGCTGAACTGCCGTCCGACGTCGTGCAGATCCACTCCCACAGCTACAAGAACCCGGCCCAGCTCAAGCCCGGTCCCGTCCTGGTAGTGGGGGTGGGCAACTCCGGAGCGGAGATCGCCCTGGAGACCAGCCGCACCCATGAAACCTGGCTGGCCGGCAAGCCGAGTGCCGAGATCCCGTTCCGGCACGGCCGGACCGCGGCCCGCTTCTTCATCCCGGTGGTCCGCTTCGCCGGGATGCACGTGCTGAACACCAACACACCGGTCGGGCGCAAGGTGCTGCCCAAGATGGCTGCCATGGCTACACCGCTGATCCGCACCAAGCTCGCGGACCTCAGCGCCGCCGGCGTCCACCTGGTGCCGCGGGTCACCGGAGTCCAGGACGGCGAAGTAATACTCGACGACGGCCAGAGCCTTCCAGTGGCGAACGTCATCTGGTGCACCGGCTTCACCGAGGCCTACCCATGGCTGGACATCCCGGCCCTGCCCGCGAACTGGCGGGAGCAGCAGCACCGCGGGATCGTGGATGCCCTGCCGGGCCTGTACCTCCTGGGGAAAGACCTCATCTTCGCCGCAGCATCTGAAACCCTCCCCGGCGTGTGCCGGGACGCCAAATACCTGGCGAAGCGGCTGGCCGCCACCCGGGCTCCGCAGCACGCAGCGGAGGTACCGAGCGGGCTGGCGGCATAACGCAGTTGTCGGGAAGTCGTTGTCGAATTCAAGGTCGGGGACAATCTCGCCGTTGTCAGGTGGTGAGCGGCGGCCCGATGATCTCGATGTTGTGGCGTGCAGCGATCGCGTTTAGTGCCTCGCCGTCGATGGGTGCAGGTTCCGGCAGTTCCCTGCGGCCTGCCGGCGCTCCTGCCTCGGCGGCGAAAGTTTCAAAGCCGGCCGGCACGGTGATCACGAGGCTGCGGAAGGCCTCTTCCGGCCCGGCAAGAAATGTGTGGGTGGAACCTTGGGGAAGAAAGACGAAATCGCCCTTTTGCACGGTGAAGCGCTGCCCGTCGCTCTCGAACAGAGCCGTGCCCGAAATAACGTAGAAGGATTCATCCTCAACCAGATGCCGGTGCATCGGTGGCGCGTAGCCAGCCGGATGCAGAATCTCCGTAATGGTCAGCCGCTGCTTCGTCTCCGGGCCGCCTGCCTTGACCAAGACCAATGCATTCGTGAACCACAGGGCGGTCCCCTCGTCGGCTGCAAGTTTGTACGCCCTGCCCTGTACGCCGGTGGCCGGCGCGTTCGTATCATCGGACCTGTCCATGACGCTCCTCAGCTTGAAAGTGCCTGCAATGCTACTCAGGATCCGGATCCGATCAATGCCGTGCAGCTTACTGGCGTCCGCACCTACGCCAGGACGGAACGGCATAACAGCGCCGGGACCCAGCCTTACGATGGGTCCCGATCTCTCGGCAGGGCTGCCAGCCCTGCCCTCCGCGGTCGGCGGGCGTTCACGCTGTTCTTAGCGTTGTTTGCCGGTTTCGGTGCCCGTGACGTTGAACGAGGCGTCCA
Source organism: Arthrobacter sp. P1_B3 (assembly GCF_056406615.1). Lineage (NCBI taxonomy): Bacteria > Bacillati > Actinomycetota > Actinomycetes > Micrococcales > Micrococcaceae > Arthrobacter > Arthrobacter sp. P1_B3. The sequence goes on from NZ_JBFTZV010000015.1 coordinate 73,263, forward strand.
ATTTCACTGTCGCTGATGTCCCGTCGGCCTTCCGGATATGGGCCTCGTAGGCAGCCCCCTCCGCATCGGTTTCGACACGGACGACGGTCGCCCCGGGGTTGGCGTCCGTCACTGCCGCTTCCACACGTGCGGCAGTGTCACCTGTTAGCAGCTGCTCGGTGATGCCGTTGGATTGATGGCTGCCCTTGTGCTGGGAAGCGGACGGTGTGGTGGAGGTCGCCGCGCCGTCCGGAGCGGCCATTGCGAGATACATGCCGCCGCCGGCGAGAACGGCCGTTAATGCTGCGCCCGCTGCGACGTTTCGAACTGTTTTCATCGCGTGCTCCTGATTTCTGCGATCAGGCCCATCGGTGTTTGACTGACCGCTTTCTCGTCCTGGGCATCGTGTCCCCGCAACGCCCAGCGCGGGTGAATCCGAGTAGGGACATTGTGGATTCTACGCATGTGTGAGGGTGACGACTAGGAGCATTTAGGACCATGGCTTTCCCGGCGCACAAGACCTTTTCCGGGTCCTTGACTACCCGGAAGCGACGCAGTTCCACGACCTGCCGGGCAGAGGTCGGTTTCACTGGCACCCTGTGAGGACGCCCGCCGTCACAGGTCACCCGATCACTCCTCGACGAACTCCAGCAGGTCACCCGGCTGGCACTTCAGGACCCGGCACATTGCTTCCAGGGTGCTGAAGCGGACAGCCTTTGCCCGGCCGTTTTTCAGCACCGCCACGTTCGCCGGGGTGAGTCCCACGCGTTCGGCGAACTCCCCCACGCTCATCTTTTGTTTGGCCAGTTCGACGTCGATGCGCACCACGATGGGCATCAGATCACCGCTTCCATGTCGGTGCGGAGGTCCGTGGCCTGCCGGAGCAGCGCGCGCAGCACTACCACCACAAGGCCCAGCGCGGCGCCGGCCACCAGCAGCAGGAACAGCAGGAGCGGCAGGCCAGGGTCATCCGCGTTAAGGACCACGGAGGCGGACAGTGCCGCCAGCATGGTCCATCCGGCGGCGATGGCCCAGACGATCGCGTCCACCCACCGCAGTGCCTCGTTACTGGAGATGCTGCCGACCTTGACCATGGTCAGCAACTTCCAGGTGCTCACGATCATCACCTGGACGCAAGCAACTTCCAGGATCGAGAAGATGGTGAGCGGCCATTGCAGGGAAGCGCGCTCTGGATTCTCCTGCGCCATGTGGGCGAACTGCCCGGGGAGGGACATGACTTGGAACAGGACCAACAGGAGGAACGCCACAACCAGGACGATCCGAAGGGCGATGACTGCCAAGCGAGTAAATTGCATGCATCGAGTTTCGGTCATTAACTATCGAAAGTCAATCGACAAATATTTGTTCTGCGTACGCTCCCGACGTGACAGCCCGCTGCCAGCCCAATCCGCTTCCGCCACCGTCCGCAGGATGCCAGAGTTGAACAATGAACGAGTCATCGGGGAATGAGGCAATCGGGAATGAGCAAACTGGCGGGCTGGTCCTGAACCTGGAGTGCACGCTCGCCGCTCCCCCGGAAGAAGTCTTCAGGATGCTGACGGAACCGGCCGAACTGGTGAAGTGGTGGGGCCCGCGCGGCTTCACCATTCCCGAGGCGGAACTCAACCTCGCCGAAGGCGGCCGCTACCGATTCGCCATGAAGCCGCCCGACGGCGAGCCCTTCCACCTCTCAGGCGAGTTCCTGGAAATCGACCCGCCTTGGCATCTGGTGTACACATTCCGCTGGGAGGAACCGACGCCAGACGACCGGGAAACCGTCGTCGATCTCTCGCTCGGGAGTACCGGCAAAGGCACGCGCCTGGTGCTCTCGCAGGGACCGTTCCTGACGGACGAACGCCTTGAACTGCACCGCGGCGGCTGGACTGAGTCGTTTGAGAAGCTGCGCTTGGTTACTGACGCCCTCGCCTAGAAAATGAGGGCCGGATGGCGCACCTGGCTCGCACGCAGGCCGCCACACAGTCCGCCACGTGGTCAGTGGCCGGGTGGCGGCGGCGGGACCTGATCGCCCTTGCCGATGTTCTGCATGCCGACCGGCTCGCCCGCCCTGGTGTTGGTCCTCTTGTTGATCAGCCAGGTGATGAACCACAGCACGACGCCGATCGCCATCAGTCCCCCGGCGATCTGGTACTGGATAACGGGCCGGCCCACCCATGGTCCGGCGAGGAAGGCGCACAGCAGGGCCGCGACGATCGGCATCGGCCCCGGCGAGGTGAAGAACACCTCGCGGTTGGGGTCCCTCTTGCCGCGGAGGACAACGCAGGCCACGTTCACCAGGGTGAACACGCACAGCAGCAGGAACGCCGTAGTGCCGGAGAGGTTCGCCACGACATTGCTCTCCGGGTCGCTGGTGACGTACCAGATCAGCCCCAGCGCAAGGACGGTGGAAAACAGGATCCCGGCCCATGGCGTCCGGCGTCCGGGGAGCACCCGTCCCAGCGGCCGCGGCAGGACGTCCTGGCGGGCCATGCCGTAGATCAGACGGCTGGCCATCAGCATGTTGATCAAGGCGGTGTTGGCCACGGCGAAGACCGCGAGGAACGGGAACACCTTGTCGATGGGGAAGTCCGGTGACCCCTTGTGCACCACCTCAAGGAGCGCGGCGCCTTCGGCCTCCCTGATCCCTTCGAGTTCAGTGGGCGTGAGCACGCTGACCACGGAAACGGCCACGAGCATGTAGAGGATCACGGCGATGCCGAGACCGGTCAGCATGGTCCGCGGGAAGATCCGCTCGGGGTTCTGCGTTTCCTCGACCATGTTCACGGAGTCCTCAAAGCCGACCATCGCAAAGAACGCGATGGACGTGGCCGCCGTGACTGCCAGGAACAGGCCCTTGTCCTGGTGGTCGGTGAAGACGGTGATCTCTGCGGGATTCCCTGTTCCCTGGGCCATCACGTAGAAGCCGACCCCGATCACGATGCACAGGGCGATCACCTCGACCAGGGTGAGCACAACGTTGAACTTCACGCTCTCGCCCACGCCGCGCAGGTTGATAGCCGCCAGCAGCAGCATAAAGCCCAACGCAACCGCGGTGATCACCTCCCTACCGGGCATGTCCATCCAGCCGTTGATCGCCAGGCCTCCAAAGAAGTTCTGGGCAAGGACGTTCGCAGACGTGGAGGCGCTGGTGATGCCGGAGCAGACGACGGCGAACGCGACCAGGAAGGTGACGAAGTGGATCCCGAACGCCTTGTGAGTGTAGAGCGCCGCGCCGGCTGCCTGGGGGTATTGGGTGACCAGCTCCAGGTAGGAGAATGCGGTCAGGGTCGCGACGACGAAAGCGAGCAGGAACGGCAGCCAGACGATGCCGCCCACCGTGCCGGCCATGGTTCCGGTGACGGCGTAGACGCCGGCGCCGAGGATGTCACCGACGATGAACAGGAGCAGGAGCTTGGGTCCAAGGACCCGTTTAAGCGTGGGTTCGTCACCCTCGGGAGTGGCATCGAAGACTTTGTCGGACGTGGTGCTCATGGTTGACCTCCACCGCGGATACACGGCCCTGAGAGCCGCGGCCGGCCCCCCGGCCTCGATGTGACGTACTTCACTGTGATCTTCTCGGATCTGTTTGGCAACACCAAGGTGCGGGCCCACCCGTGCATCTCTCGCATCATTGTGTGTTCACCCGCGGTCCAGCTCCCCGCACACCACAGTCCATCTCACCTCCCTACGGTGGTCGGGTCGCCGGCACAACGCCGGTAACCGTCACCCAGGAGGAAACCATCACCATGCGCACACCCCTGATTGCAGCGGCCGCCGCCGCGCTCATCGCCTCGTTGGCGAGCCCCGCCGTCGCCGCTTCCAACCCCGAAGCCGGCCCGCCGTCGTCGAACTCTGCCGAAACCGTTGCCGCAGAGGCAACAGCCGGTATCAAGACCAACGAGAGCGACGGCTCCTTTGACCTGCAGTCCCACCGCGGGGGCCGCGGCGAGTGGACCGAGGAATCCCTGGCCGCATTCGCCAACTCGCTGAAGCTCGGCGTGACCACGCTGGAACTGGACACCCACCTGACTTCCGACGGCAAGGTCATCGTCTGGCATGACGACACCATCCAGGCGGACAAGTGCCGCGACACCGCGCCGGCGGCTCCCGGCGACGCGGCTTTCCCGTATGTCGGCGACCGGGTAGCCGAACTGTCGCTCGCCCAGATCAAGACCCTGGACTGCGGGTTCACCCAGCTAAAGGGGTACCCGGAGCAGGACGTCATCGAGGGCAACCGGATCGCAGAGCTCAAAGACGTCTTCCAGCTGGTCCACGACGTCGACGCCAAGAAGGTCCGCTTCAACATCGAGACCAAGGTGGAGGACGGCCGGTCCGGCGGCGAGGGCATGGTGGCCCTGACCAAGGCCTTGGTCACGGAGATCTACACCGCCGGCATGGCCGAGCGCAGCACCGTGCAGTCGTTCGACTGGTCCTCGCTGAACCTGACCAAGAAGATCGCCCCGCAGCTGCCGCTCGTCGCGTTGTCCAGCGGCGACGCCTGGCTCGAGGTCGGCCAGCCCGGCGCCAGCCCCAACCTCGGCGGCATCGACATCGACACCTACGGCGGTTCGCTCGCCAAGGCAACGGCAGCCCAGGGGTACGACGTCGTCTCCCCCACCTTCCGCTCCGTCACCCCCGAGATGATCGCCGAAGCCCACGAGCTGGGCCTGCCCGTCATCCCCTGGACCGTCAACACCACGGCGGACATGACACGGCTGATGGACCTCGGCGTGGACGGCATCATCACCGACTACCCCACCCGCCTGCGCACCGTCGTGGAAGAGCGCGGCCTGAAGCTCCCGAAGGCATACTCGACCGCGAGCTAAACGACGACGGCTGGCTGCCGCCGAACAACGCCGGGGGCGCTGCGCGATTAATTCTCCGCAGACCAACTCCGCGGACGGAGGGCTGTCCTCGTTTCCATGAAACGTGGGCAGCCCTGTTTTCTGTGCCCGCCGGCGGTCTTTCCGGCCGCGAGCGCGCGTCGGCCCTGCGTGCGTAGGCCCTGTTCAGGCAACGGCCACGGCGCCAATCTGCCGCATGAGGCTCAGGTTGTCCGTGGTGCCCCAGTGCTCGGCCACCTTGCCTTCCTCGACACGGATGATGTCCGTGCAATCGAATTCGACGCTCTTGCCCGTTGCCGGGATGCCGGCCAGTTCGCCACGATGCGTTCCTGTGAGAATCACATGGCACGCCTCCAGGTTTCCGGCAGCCACCTTGGGCTCGATCTCCTTAACCTTGATGTCCGGGAAAGCCGTCCGCATTGTGTTCACGAAGTACTTGACGCCGTCCTTGCCGGGCGGCTGCCCGGGGAGGCCCTCTTCGTGATCCACATAGCTGTCCGCAGCCAGCTCATCAATGAGGGCGAGGTTTCCGCTCTCAATGACGTCCTTGTAAAACCGCTCAATCAATCCAACACCTTCAGACATTTCCGACTCCTTGTAGGCGAGAGACCGAATCCAGATCCCCCCAGACCATTCCCCAGGAGGCTCTCCTTTTCTGGCGCCTCGGCAGGCAGAAACTGCCCGCGCGGAGCGTCGAGAATTGCTGTGGAGATTCCAGTAGAGATTGGGCGAAACGCCTCGTTAAGGCAGAAGATATTCCGGGGTTTCGAGGGTGTCAAGATGCCCTGAGTACCGCCGGTCCCGGCCCAGCCGCGACACGACAAACACCATGACGGCTAGGGGCCCTTCCGCGCGGAAGGGCCCCTAGCTGCCGCTTAGTTCGGTGCTGCCTACTCCGGTACGGCGCCGATCTGCTGCATGAGGGTCATGGTGTCCGTGGCTCCCCAGTGCTCGACGACTTTGCCGCCTTCAATGCGGATGATGTCAACGCCGCTGAATTCGACGCTGCGACCGCTGGGCGCGACGCCCATCAGGTCTCCCTGATGTGTTCCGGTCAGGACCACGTATTGCGCCTCCAGATTGCCATCGACCAGCACAGGCTCGGTGGTCTTGGCCCTGAGATCCGGGAAGGCCGCCCGCATCGTATTGACGAAGAACGCGACCCCGTCCTTGGCGGGCGATTGTCCTGGCATGGGATCGTGATCGACAAAGTCATCACTCACCAGTTCATCGATGAGGGACAGGTTTCCGTCCCCAATCACCTCTGTATAAAACCGTTTGATCAATCCAGTCCCGTCAGCCATTTCCGACTCCTTAAAAGTGGATGAGACCGCAGCCCAAGTTTCCCACTCCGGCCAGGGCACATCAACGGCTCGCGCATCCGCGGCCAGCTCCGCCGCCGGCTGCCCGCAGGACCTCAGGCCCGCCGCTCCCGCCACGCCAGCGACACCATGAACACCACCGCTCCCAGCCCCAGCATCACGAATACCATCAGACCCCAGTTCGCCTGGGTCACCCCGCTGCCGTAGAAGATGCCGATCAGCACGGTGGCCGTGATGGCGCCCAAGTAGCGGCAGGTCTGGAAGATCCCGGCGGCCACCCCGCGCTCCTCCGGCCGGGTGGACACGTACATGCCCTGGCTTGAGGAAATGGCGACCACGCAATACGGCACACCCAGCAATGCGGTCAGCGCCAGCACCAGCGGAACGGCGAGGGACACCGTCAGCAGCCACATCGCCGCCGACGCGACGAGGAGGAGCACGACGCCGGCGATCAGCACCCGCCGCACGCCGAACCTGTCGATCGCGCGGACCGCGAACGGCGTCCCGACCACGGAAATCGCGGCGAGCGGCAGCATGAGGATGCCCACGACGCCGGGATCGTATCCGCCGGCGGTCTGCAGCAGCTGGGGCAGGCCGAAGAAGGCGAAGTAGTAGACGCCGTTGAACAGCGCGAAGCCCAGGTAGACCAGCAGCAGCGGCCGGTTGCGGCCCAGCAGCCGCAGGTCCAGGAAGGGCGGGCTGAACCGCAGCTCCCGCCACGCGAACAGCGCCGCGAGGACCAGCCCTCCGCCAAGCAGCCACCACCGGTAGGCGGGCAGGACATTCAGCAGCGCCATCATCACCAGCACCAGGGCCCCGATGAAGGCCCCGATGCCGGGCAGGTCCGAGTCCCGCACCAGTTCCGACACCCGGCCGCGCTCCCGGGCACTGTCCGCCGGGGCAAAGCGCCGGACAACGAGGATTGCCAGCAGCGAGAGCGGGACGTTGACCAGGAACAGCGCCTGCCATCCCACCAGGGAGACCAGCAAGCCGCCCACCACGGGCCCGACGGCAGCCGCCGAGGTATTCGCCATCTGGATCCGGCCCAGCGGCCGCGTGGACTTCACGTTCGCCTCCCGGGCCAGCGCCGCGACCATGACGACGGCGCTAGGGTAGGCGGTCGCGGTGCCGAGGGCCATAAAAGCCCGCGCCACGCACAGCAGCGCGAAGTTCGGGGCAAAGGGAGCGAGCGCGCAGGTCACGGCCACCAGTGCCATGCCCAGCAGGAACAGCCGCCGCGGGCCGAAGCGGTCCGCCAGCCGGCCCATGAGCGGCTGGCCAGCCGCGGAGGTGAGGTAGAACGCGGTGATCACCCAGGTGACCGTGGCGACGTCGAGCCCGAAGTCCTCGCGCAGCACCACGAGGGCGACGGCGATCATCGAGGAATTCAGCGGGTTCAGCGACGTGCCGAGACTGAGTCCGGCGACGGCGAGGCCCGTCCGGGGAGAGTTGCTCACGGCAACAGTCTGTCCTACGGCGTACCACAGCCGCCAACTGCACGACGCTGGTGGCGGGACGGCGATGGGCGCCGTGACGTCTCTCTAAGATCGTCAGRCCGGCGGTTGCGGGCCATCGAAGCTACGCGAAATAGAGAAGCCAATTACCTGCTCCAAGTACTGCCTCCACGGCCATATGAGTACTCGGCGCAGGTGTGCCCACGTAGTTCCTCGGATTGCCTTACCTGAATTTGGGTACTGCCTACTCGTGTTGGGGAGTGATCCCGTTCATAGGCTCGCAGTTGTCAGGTTATTGGAGTTATCGCGGGGAATAACGGGTCCCGCGGTGCATTGGGGATGATCGGTCTCATTTCTCGATGACGTTCAGCTTCGTTGTCATAAGGGTTTCACTTCACGCGGCACAAGAAATAGTTCAACCGCGTCCAGGGAAACTCCTGCCGATATCAATGAAGCTCACCAATTCGAACCGTTAGCGGTAAGGAACTAACATGCGAGTTATCGTCACTGGGGGTGCCGGTTTCCTAGGGTCCCATTTGTGTGAAGCGCTGCTGAAATCTGGAACCACGGTTGTTTGCGTCGATGATCTTTCAACCGGAAGACTCAGTAACGTTGACCAGTTCCAGGACAATCCCCTGTTCACCTTTATCAATGCGGACGTCAGCACGGGAATAGAGATTGACGGTCCCGTGGACGCCATCGCCCACCTGGCCAGCCCGGCCTCACCGCCCGATTACCACCGGCTACCGCTGGAGACACTCGCAGTGGGAAGCCGTGGAACGGAACATGCCTTGCGGCTGGCCCTGAAAAAGGACGCGCGCTTTGTGCTGGCGTCAACTTCCGAAGTGTACGGCGATCCGGCCGTGCACCCGCAAACGGAAGATTACTGGGGGAACGTCAATTCCATCGGCCCGCGCAGCGTATACGACGAAGCAAAACGCTTCGCTGAGGCCATCTCCATGGCATATGCGCGCAGCTGCGGCGTAAACGTTGGCATTGTTCGGATCTTCAACACCTTCGGACCGCGCATGCGCCCCGGCGACGGCCGGGTGGTGTCCAGCTTCATCACACAGGCGCTCAACGGTGCACCATTGACTATCTACGGAGACGGCACCCAAACGCGCAGTTTCTGCTATGTGGATGATCTGGTCCGCGGAATCGTGGCCATGCTCCAGAGCGACGAACCCGGACCCATTAATCTTGGAAATCCCGCGGAGCACACTGTTCTGGAACTGGCGGAAATAATCCTGGAGATTACCGGATCCAAGTCCTTCATCGAATTCCACAGGCTGCCCATTGACGATCCCACCCGCCGTCAGCCGGACATCAGCCGCGCGGGAACCCGGCTTGGCTGGACGCCGCAGGTCCCCACCAGCGTGGGCTTGCGCCGCACGGTCTCTTTCTTCCAATCGCAGCCGCTCGAGGTGCGTGCCGCCGCCGAGACAGTGGCCGGCGCCCAGTTTGAAGGCGCCCGATCCACATCCGTCATCCATTCCGAGGCGCTGGCCAAAACAGCCTGAGCTAGCCGTTCGCGGGCCTCCCCTTTCTATTCACAAGCTGAGTACCCCCTGCCACAAGGAGCTTCACTATGCGCATTACCGTCATTGGAACGGGATACCTGGGTGCGGTACACGCCGCCGGAATGGCTTCGTTCGGTCACGATGTGATGGGCGTGGACGTTGACGCCGCCAAGATCGACCAACTCTCCCGCGGCCTCACGCCCTTCTTTGAACCGGGTCTGCAGGACTTGCTGCGGGAGAACATCGCCGCGGGAAGACTGAAGTTTTCGACGTCCCTGGAGGAGGCCGCCGGCTTTGGCGACGTTCACTTCATCTGCGTCGGAACCCCACAGTCCCCCAACTCCACAGCCGCAGACATGAGGTTCGTCGACGCCGTCGTGCAAGGGCTTGCTCCCCATCTGAAAAAGCCGTGTCTGCTCGTCGGAAAGTCCACGGTGCCGGTGGGAACGGCAGCCAGATTGTCCGAGATGGCCGCTCGGTTGGCGCCCTCAGGGACTCAGGTAAACGTTGCCTGGAACCCGGAGTTCCTCCGGGAGGGCTTCGCCGTCGAAGACACCTTGCACCCGGATCGGCTGGTCATCGGCGTGACCTCCGCCGACGACGAATCAATCCTTCGCGACGTGTACGCACCCGTGCTGGCGGCGGGGACGCCCTTCATCAGCACGGATCTGGCCACTGCTGAACTGGTCAAGGTCTCGGCCAACGCCTTCCTCGCAACCAAGATCTCCTTCATCAACGCCATTGCAGACATCTGTGAGGCCGCCGGCGCTGACATCATGCCCCTGGCGGCGGCCTTGGGTCACGATTCCCGGATCGGCAGCCGGTTCCTCGCCCCGGGAGTCGGCTTCGGCGGCGGTTGCCTGCCCAAGGACATCCGCGCCTTCATGGCCCGCGCAGAGGAGTTGGGCGTGGGCGAGAGCCTCGATTTCCTCAAGAGCGTAGACCGGATCAACGTCAGCCGTCCGGCGAGCGCCGTCGATCTGGCCCGGGACATGCTCGGCGGATCGCTGATGAACAGGCGCGTCGCGGTACTGGGTGCCGCCTTCAAACCCAACAGCGACGACGTCCGTGATTCCCAGGCGCTGAAGGTCGCCAAAGCCCTGCAAGCCCAAGGGGCCCACGTCCGCGTTCACGACCCGGAAGCGGTGGACAACGCCCGTGCCGTCTATCCGACGCTGAACTACACCCACGAAGCTGACAAAGCCTTCGAAGGAGCCGAACTCACGGTCCACCTCACTGAGTGGTCCCAGTACCGGCAGCTGGACCCAACCCACCTCTTGGGCCTGGTCACCTCACCCCGCATCCTCGACGCCAGAAACACCCTGGACATCGACCATTGGCGTTCGGCCGGATGGACAGTCCGGGCCATGGGCCGGCCGTCCCGCTGACGCGCACCGGACGCCCCCACGACAATCCCCACTTCACCGAACAAGGAGAATCATCATGCGAATACTCGTAACAGGCGGAGCCGGTTTCATCGGCTCGCACGTTGTGGAACTGCTCGTCTCGCAGGGACACGACGTGGTCGTGTTCGACAAACTCGTCAAGCAAGTGCACGGAGACAAGGGGCCGCAGTTCGTTCCGGCGAACGTCCGGTTCATTCAGGCGGATATGTTTGACCGCCCGCGCCTCATCGAGGCACTTCAAGGCGTGGATCAGATCGTGCATCTGGCGGCGGAAGTCGGCGTCGGGCAGTCCATGTACGAAATTTCGCGCTATGTGCAGGCAAATACCGGCGGTACAGCTGTCCTGCTGGACGTCCTGGCCAACGAACCCCATCAGGTTTCGAAAATTGTTGTCGCTTCCTCGATGTCTATCTACGGCGAGGGATCGTACATGTGCAGCGAACATGGTCTGCAGGCCCCGCGGTTGCGGACCGAAGAGCAGTTGCGCGCCCACGACTGGGAGCTCAGGTGCACCGGCTGCAACCGTGAACTGACGCCCGTCCCGACCGCCGAAACCAAGCCCCTGTTTCCGACGTCGGTCTACGCAATTTCCAAGATGGACCAGGAGTTGCTGTGCCTGGCGGTCGGCCCGGCGTACGGCATCGATGTCACGGCCGTACGGTATTTCAACGCCTACGGCCCCAGGCAGGCGCTCTCGAACCCCTACACCGGCGTAGCCGCCATCTTCAGTGGCCGCCTCCTCAACGGGCAACGGCCGCTGGTAAATGAAGACGGCCTGCAAATGAGGGATTTCATCCATGTGGCCGACGTCGCCCGGGCAACCGTCGCGGCGTTGACCGCCCCACGTGCCAGCGGCAAGGCCATCAACATCGGTATCGGTGATCCGATCAGCATCCTGGAAGTGGCTGAGCTTCTGGCCGAGGCTCTCGGAGTCGACATAAAACCCGAGCTGACCGGACAGTTCCGTTCCGGCGACATCCGGCACTGCTGGGCCGATCCCTCGGAAGCCAGGGAACTGCTGGATTTTGAGCCCCTGTACCGTTTCCGGACCCAGGGCGTGAAGGAACTCGTCGACTGGGTGCGGGACCAGACGGCGGTCGACAAGCAGGATGAAGCAGTCGCTGAACTGCGACGTCGCGGATTGAGCGTCTGATGCACGGGGCGATGCTCACGATTTTCGCCGTCGTGCAGGTTCTCTTCCTGTTCAGCCTGCTGGTCACGCTCTGGTTCCTTGCCCAGAAGGTCAACCTGATTCCGCCGCGCCACAAGGCCGGCGGAACGGGGTCAAAACCGCCCATCATCATGTTCTACCCCGTGCTGAACGAGCTCGAAGAGACGATGCGGACCACCTTCACCGGAATGTCCCGCGCGCCGTATCCGCGGAATCTGTTGAGGGTGGTTGCCATTCCCAATCACGACGACGTCGCCACCATTGCGTCGCTGCGGCGGCTTCAAAAGGAATTCCCTTTCCTGGAGATCCAGGCCGTCCCGCCGACCAGCGACCACAGTTGGCGGGCGGTCTTCTCCTCCTGGGACAACAACCCCAAGGCCTACTGGTGGCATGCCGGCAAGCGGACCGGGGAAACCGCCCTACCACCCAAGAAAACCAGGCAGCTGATTTGGGCCATGTACAACGTTGCCGGGAACCACCCGGACGCACTGCTGTCCTACATCGACGCCGACAGCATCGTTCCCGTTGACTACTTCGAGACCGCGGCGCAAGGAATCAAAGACTACGACGTCATCCAGTTCACGAATATCACCGGCAACCTGACGAGTTCCTGGGCTTCAGCGTTCTTCGCCATGGATCACATCGCCTGGGATTCAACGCTGTACAAGCACATGACGGCCGATGGACACCATCCCTACTACGTGCTCGGCAAGGGGCTGTTCTTCCGGGTTGCAGATCTGCTGGAAGTGGGTGGCTTCCATCCGTGGCTGACCATCGAGGACCCCGAGATTGGGATGCGGATGTGGACGAACGGCTACCGCCTGGGCGTTGTCGAATCCCCGCTGGTCGAGGAAGTCCCGGCCACGTTCCGGCAAGGCATCACTCAGAGGAAACGGTGGATGGCCGGGTTCTTCCAGTCCCTCGGAGGACCGCTGGTCCAGATGGGCATGCCCCTCAGCAAGCGGATCCGGGCCCGGCTGAACTTCGTCCCCTGCCTTTCGCTGGCGCTGAACCCCATTGGCTTGGTGATCGGAGTTTGGGCAATCGTCGGCGCGTTCACGTCGGCAAATCCCTTCATCGACGGGCCATTGATGGTTCTGTCCCTGACGAACATTGTTTTGGCGGTCTTGGTAATCAGCTACGGACAATTCCGGGCCTGGAAGATGACCGGGCCCGTCCTGCCGGAGAAGCGGGACCGCCTGCGATACCTGCTGCGGGTGAACCCCCTGTTCCTGATGGTGTTCTGGCTGTGGTGGTCCATTCCCCTCGCAATCGGGTTCTCCATGTTCCTCCGCGACACCGGATTGGTTTGGGAGCGCACCGAGAAGACTGACGCCAACCACGGACTACTCCGAGGTGGCGGCAGCAGCCCTCAGGAGTCCGCGGCCCTGAACGCTGTCGGGTCGGTGCCGTCGATGAGCTCCGCCGGGGTGAGGGGGCCGGCGAAGTAGCTCAGCCCCCAGCTCCGCAAGTCGGTATTCCCGGGCGGCACCGATTGGGTGCCGCCCAGGACCACATTGTCCTCATAGGTGGACACCGCGTCAGTGCTGGAGGGAGTGTTCAACGGGCAGATAACGTTGCCCACGAACCGGACGGAGCCGTCCACCGTTCCATTCATCTCGGCACCTCCTGAAATGGCAGGGCTCCTGGTGCGCATGTTTCCGACGGCCGTGTTCCTCACGACCTCCGTGTTGACGGTTCCGAACGCGTGCACAGCCCTCCCGCCACAGCCACTGATGATGTTGTTTTCGACGAGGATCGGTTTCCGGTATCCATACGTTTTTTCGATCAGGTCCAGGGAAATACCGTTGCCGTCGGTGACATAGTCAAAGCCACCACGCCGGAATTCGACCAGGCATTCAACGTCAAAAATGTAGTTTCCGACCATGCGATAGCCGTATCCGCCAGGCAGCAGCTCCCCTTGGGTGAGGTCCTGGGCGGCGTAGATGCTGATCCCGGACGTGTTCTCCGGACTGTGCCGTGACGTTCCGTGAATCTTGTTGTAGCTGATATCCACCAGATCGTGGGAGCCGCCGGCGTCGAAGCAATTGATTCCGCCCCCGGGAAAGTCGTGAACGTGGTTGTTCCACAGGACAACATGGTGGCTTCCCCCGTGAACGGAGATCCCAGAACAGTTGGTATTCGCATTGTTTTGGTCACCAGCGACCTCGAAGCCATAAAGCCCAACATAGGAAGAGCCGGTGATGTTGAGGAAGTTGTCCGTAGGCGGAGGGACGGAGATGACAGCGTGCGCCTGATCATCGCGGGCCATGATGCCTAGCCAGGCGTCTGGCGAGCCATGGAACCCAGATACTTCCGTGTAACCATATACGCCGGAGCCAACCAGGATCAGGTCACCGGGGCTGGCATGGTGCACGGCGGTGTTGATCTCCCGGAACGGGGCCCGCTCCGTTCCGGGGTTGCCGTCAGACCCCTGCCCCGACACATGGAGAGTACGTGTGCCGCAGCGGACGAGCTCGAGGAATTTCTCCGCCGTGGCCATCCCAGGTCCGTGCGCGGCACCGACTCGTCCGGCCAACGAGTGCAGACGCGATTGCCGCGACAGCCCATCCAACTGGTTCTTCACCACGATGCCTCCGACGGAAGCCGCGACGGCCCCACCCGCTACGGAAAAGAACGTCCGTCGCGTCACCATGCAGCCTGCCGGGCGGATAGGACAGGGCCCTTGGATGATCGGTACCACGTCATGATCGCCCCATTTCCCAGGAATGCACCGGCCACGGCAGCGCCAACTTCGGATTCTTCGAAGTATAGCTTTCGGCTCACGCCGGGTTCACGCTGTCACTCGCCGGCGGTCGCCGGCGTCAGAGCACCTTGGACAGGAATGCCTTGGTCCGGTCGTGCTGCGGATCGCTCAGGATCTGGCGGGGAGCTCCGGCCTCCACCACCACTCCTTCATCCATGAACACCAAGGTGTCCGCCACTTCGCGGGCGAACCCCATCTCGTGCGTCACCACGATCATGGTCATGCCGCTCTTGGCCAGTTCCTTCATGACGTCCAGCACTTCCCCCACCAGCTCCGGATCCAATGCACTTGTCGGCTCGTCGAAGAGCATCAGCTTCGGGTCCATGGCCAAGGCACGGGCAATGGCCACCCGCTGCTGCTGGCCGCCCGAAAGGTGGGCCGGATAGGCATCACCCTTATCTCCCAGCCCCACACGCTCTAGGAGTTCCTTGGCCCGGGCAGTGGCTTTGGTCTTAGAAAGACCTTTCACCCGCATGGGAGCAAGGGTGATGTTCTCCACCGCGGTCAGGTGCGGAAACAGGTTGAATCGTTGGAAGACCATCCCGATTTCCTGGCGTTGGAAAGCCGCTTCCTTGAGCTTGAGTTCGTAGAGCTTTTCGCCTTTTTGACGGTAGCCGACGAGCTGTCCGTCGACCGAAAGCCGGCCGCCATCAACGCGTTCCAGGTGGTTGATACACCGCAGGAACGTCGACTTACCCGAACCGCTGGGCCCCACAATGCAAAGAACCTCCCCGGGGTCGACCTCCAGGCTGATCCCGCGCAAGACCCTGTTGGTGCCGAAATTCTTGGAAACCTTCTCCGCAAGCACCATTGGCACGTCCGTCATCCTTTTCCTCCAAAGTCTGTGCCGAGCGGTGCACCCGGGGCGCCGGGCCCCGCAGTGGGTGGTGCCTCCGGTGCCGCCGGTTCCTTGCCCGTCTTGACCCGCCCGGTTCCCCGGGAGAACCGCTTTTCAATGAAGTGCTGTCCCACCATCAGGACGGAGGTGAAGAGCAGGTACCAAAGGGAAGCCACAATCAGCAGCGGCACAGGAGTGAACGTCACCGCGGAAATACCGCGGGACACGCCGTAAAGGTCAACGCTCAACGGAATCGCGGCCACCAGGGAGGTGGTCTTGAGCATCGAAATCACTTCGTTGCCGGTAGGCGGAATGATGATCTTCATGGCCTGCGGCACCACGACGTACCGCATGGTCTGCCCCCAGGACATGGCCAGCGCCGTCGACGCTTCCTCCTGGCCCTCGTCCACTGACAGCAGGCCTGCACGCACGATTTCAGACATGTAGGCGGCTTCATTCAGGGCCAGCCCGATCACGGCGGTGATAAACAGGTTTGTGAAGATCTCGTTCGGGACGGTGACCCACGGCGTCGTGAATGGAATACCCAGCGTAAACACCGGATAGATCAGGGACACGATGCCCCAGAACACGAGCTGCACATAAACTGGAGTTCCCCGGAAAATCCAGATGTACAGCCAGGCGATGCTCTTCAGCACCGGGTTCGGCGAGAGGCGCATGATGGCCAGCAGCAGGCCGATGACGATAGCGCCGATCATCGAGTAGATGGTCAGCCACAACGTCACCCACGCAGCCTGGCTGATCCGGCGGTCGAAGATGTACTTG
Source organism: Arthrobacter sp. P1_B3 (assembly GCF_056406615.1). Lineage (NCBI taxonomy): Bacteria > Bacillati > Actinomycetota > Actinomycetes > Micrococcales > Micrococcaceae > Arthrobacter > Arthrobacter sp. P1_B3. The sequence goes on from NZ_JBFTZV010000015.1 coordinate 89,344, forward strand.
CCGACGTCGGGCCAGCCGTAGTCTGCACGTTGCGCGGCGTCCAACACAAAGACCGCCAGCCCAAGCAGCAGCACCACGGCAATCAGAATCCGCCACGGGTGCCGCAGCGGGATCGCCACGATCGCCTCCGGCGGCGCGTTGTCCGCGTCCCGTCCCCTGCCGGCCCGCGGCGTCCTGCCCGGTTCCGCCTCAATCATCCGGTCGGATTCCGGCTCGCTCATGTGCTATCACCCTTTGGCTGCCACGTTGAGGTCCGCCGTCTTGACTCCGCCGGCTTCCACGCCCCACTTGGACAGGATCTTGTTGTAGGTACCATCGTCGATCAGCGCCTGGAGGGCCTTCTGGAGGACCGGCGTAAATTCACTGCCCTTGGCCACGGGGATCCCGTACGGCGCCACTTCGAAGGCGTCGCCGGCGGTCTGCAGCTTGTCGTTAGTCTTGGAGATGGCATAGAGAGTCACGGGCGAATCGGCGCTCATGGCGTCGACCTGTCCGACCACAAGGGCGTTGGTCGCCTGGTCCTGCGCGTCGTACTTGAAGATGGTGATGGCCGGTTTGCCGGCGTCGGTGCAGGCCTTCGATTTTGCGGGCACTTCGTGAGTGTCCTCATAGGTGGTTGCCTGGACAGCGACTTTGAGCCCGCACGCGTTATTGGGGTCGACGGTCTTGCCCTTCGGCGAGGCCCACTGGATGCCGGCGGAGTAGTAGTTCACGAAATCCACCTGCTTTTCGCGTTCCAGGGTGTCCGTGAAGGAGGACATGCCCATGTCATCCTTTCCGGCCTTCACCGCCGGAAGAATGTTGTCGAAGGTGCCGATATCGAAATTGACCTTCAATCCCATAACCTGGCCCAAGGCGTTGGTAAGGTCCACTGACCAGCCTGCCGGCGCACCGTTATCGTCCTTGAACTCGTTGGGCGGGTAGTTGTTAGCCATGCCGACATTGAGCACGCCGGCACTCTTGATTTTCTCCGGAAGCGACGCGGCAATCGAGTCATTCTTTTTCACGTCGATGGCGTCGGCGGTTCCGGACTCCCCGCCAGTGGCGGCCGGTTCGCTGTTGTTGACGCAGCCGGAAAGCGAGAGCGCCGTGGCTATGGTGAGGACGGGGAGTAGGTATCGGGTGCGCATGGTTTCCTTAGCTGTTCAGGGATCCTCTAGGCTCCCGCAACGCTGCGGGAGGGCACTGCATGGCTGCTTGTTCAGAACTCATCAAATCGTGTTGCCCGACGCTGTATTTTCAAGGATTTCTCCAGAGCGACGGATGTCCCGCAGAATTTCCCCGCCTCGTGCTTTCAACTCGGAAATGCTGGAAACGCCTACCAACGTCATCGTACGCCGCAGTTCGTCCCCGAAGATCTCAATGATGCGCCCGACGCCCGGCGATCCGGCCGCCACCAACCCGTACAGGTAGGCCCGGCCGATCGAGCAGGCGTCGGCACCCAACGCCAACGCTTTGAGGATGTCGCTGCCCCGGCGGATGCCGGAGTCCACGTAGATCTCGATCGAGTCGCCCACCCGCTGCCGCGATTCCTGGAGGACATCCATGGGGCTCAGCATGTGGTCGAGTTGGCGTCCGCCATGGTTGCTCAGCTGGACGGCGTCCAGGCCAATACGGGAGGCCTTTGCCACGTCGGCAGGGTTGACGCAGCCCTTGAGCACGATCTTGCCGTGCCAAGCCTGACGCAAGGCTTCCAGTTCCTTCCATCCGCTCGTCGCATCCGAGTGGCCAAGAATGTGCTGCCACATGGACGGGGTGACCACGGAGGTGGCTGCGGCACTGCGCGGATCCAGATTGGGAAAACTGATTCCGTCCGACTTCAGGAAATTGATCCACCACGAGGGACGGCGGGCGATGTCCGCGATGGTTGAAAGCGTTAGAGCGGGGGGCGCGGTGAAGCCGTTGTGGAGGTCCCTCTCCCTCGAACCCAGAGCTCGTGTATCGACTCCGATAATCAGGGTGGTGAATCCGGCGGCCTCGCAACGGGCAAGTTTGTCCTTCAGCGCCTGGGCGTCGGAGGTGAGCCCAAAATTGAACCAGCGGTCAAGGGTCGGGTGGTGCTCTGCGATCGTTTCCATGGCCACGGTGCTCAGTCCGGCCAGCCCGTAGGGGATGCGGGCCCGGTCGGCGGCAGCCGCGACGGCGAGCTCGCCCTCAGGGTGGAACAGCCGGGTGGCCCCGGTGGGGGTCAACGTGAGCGGCAGCGCGCTTTCTTTTCCGAGCAGGGTGGTCGTCGTGTCGGGTCCGGACACCGGGCCCCAGCTGGGCATGAGGGCCCACGCGTCGAAGACGGCTCGATTGCGGCGGAGCGTCACTTCGTCTTCAGATCCGCCGTCGAGGTAGTCGAAAATCCCTGCCGGCAGGACCTTGCGCGCCGATTGCCGGTATTCCTCGACATTGAAAGCGTTGGCCAGCACCCGGCGTCGGCGGGATATCACCGGGGCTTTGACCTGGATGAGCTGCTTGGCTTCGCTGATTTTCAATGACGGCCTTCCGTTTTGCTGTCCTACGTTATGGTTCAGCGTAGGAAATGAAACTCCGCACCACTATGGAGTTATCGACAAATTGAGGGGGCCGTCATTAGTAGCGAATGCCAAACAGATGCGGTGTCCCCGTGACGACGCCGGCTGTGGAAACGCACGCCCTGCCCACGTTGGCCGACGTCGCCCGCTCGGCGGGTTCTGAAATTCTCAGCCTGGTGGAAATGCCGCCCGATGACCGGCAGATCGTCGCCGGCTCTGTTCTCTACGACTCGACGGCCCGGCCCACCAAGTTCCCGGGCGCCGTGGCCCTGGCCATCGGTTTGTCCCTTTCCGGGAAACGTCTGGGCGCGAAAGTGCGGGAGCTCAGCGACGCCGGCTACGTGGCGATCGTTTACAAATCCAACGGCACCTCGGACGAAGTGTTGCGGGCATCCGCCCGGGACAACGGGATGGCGCTTTTCCGGGCCTCCGACTCGGTGCCGTGGAACCAGCTCGCGGAGATCATGGATGCCGCAGTCGTCCCGCACCGGCAATCGGGACGGACCCTGGTGGACATCCGGCCCGGCGACCTGTTCGACCTCGCCAACACGGTGGCGGCCCAAGCCGGCGGTGCCATCGCGATCGCCGATCCCGAGCAGACGATCCTGGCGTATTCGACCCTCCCGGACCAACCCATTGACGAGACGCGCAGGAGTTCCATCCTGAGTCTGCAGGTACCGCATTCCATGGAAACGGATAACGACTACCGTCGCGTCCATGCCGCCACAGACGCCCTGGACGTGGTGACGCAGGATCCCCTGCTCCGGCGCACGGCCATCGCGATCCGGGCCGGCGACTCAGTTCTGGGCTCGCTCTGGCTCCTCGAACGGGCGGACCACCACAACGAGGACGCCAACCGGATCCTGCGGGAAGCCGCCAACGTGGCCGCGCTCCACATCCTGCACAAACGGACCACCTACGTCTCGAACCTCACGCGCCAGATAGACCTGGTCCAGCCGCTGCTGTTCGATCCGAAACGCGCCGAACTGGCGGCCATCAGGCTTGGGATCTCGGCGCCGTCGATCCGTGTTGCGGCCCTGGGCGTCTGGCCGTCCGATGCCATCGCAGCCGAAACGCTGCAGTCCCGCCTCCGGCTCTTCGATACCATCCGGACCGCCTGCGCCATCCGGCTGCCCTCGGCCGTTTGCGGGCTCTCGGACAACATCGTCTACATCGTCCTGCCGCAAACCACCGAATCGTCACGCCAATTCCAACGCGCCGCGATTCTGAAAATTGTGCAGAATGCGCGCCGGCTTCTCTCGCGCCCGGTCCTGGCGGCGCTGGGCGGCTCAGCGACGATCGACCGTTTGGAGGAGTCCAGGGTCAACGCGGAACTGGTCCTGTCCGAGCTTGTACGCAACGTCGCGGAAGGGCGCATAGCCGCCGATTCCGATGACATCGTGGCCGACGACGACTCCCTCGGCTCGCGTCTGCAGCTGCGCCACGTCGTCTCGTCGCTGACGGCCGCCGGCCAGCTGCCCGGGGCGCATGCCCTCAGTATCGCGGCGTACGACGAACAGCATAAGAAATCCTTCGAGGAAACCATCTACGCCTACCTGAGCTGCGGCGGAAACGCGATCGACGCCGCCAAGTCGCTGGACGTGCACGTCAACACGGTCCGCTACCGCTTGTCCCGGGTGGAGCCGCTCTTCGGCATAGACCTCGACGACGCCGAAACGCGCCTGCTCGTGTGGCTGCAGTTATGGGCAAGACACAACTAGTGGCTGGCTCACACGGTTCAGGCTAGATCTGCCCCGGAAAACCGCGGATCCCCTCCTTGCCCGGGCATCAAAGTCTGCCTTCCGTGACGTCCGCCCGCCGGCAGCTCACGCCCGGCCGCTCACGCCTTCCGGGCGATCACATCGAATATATGCCAGTGCTTGGGCCCGCGGAACGATTGACCGTCGTCGTCGAACACCTCAAACTTCAGGATCTTCAGTCCGGCAAAGAGCCCCCGGGCGTCGGCTTCGGTGTGGAAGTTCCACTCGGGAATGACGGCCCAGGAGTCCCGGTCCCCAAACAGGTTCACGGCAATGACGCCGTCTGGCAGAAGCGCCCCCAGCAGCATCCGCCAGACATGGCCGAAGTTCGCCGGATGGACGAACGGCAGCGAATAGCTGGCCAGGACGAGCCCCGCCTCCGGGAGCCGCGGAAGGTCCTCGAACGGGCTGAGCTCAATCTCCAACTGTTCGGCGAGCGCGGCGGGAACGGTCGCGAGCAGCCGGTCCCGGGTGTCCGGCAGCGAATCGACGGCGAGGACCCGCCAGCCGCCGTCGAGCAGCGCCAAGGTTTCCTTGCCCGCGCCGCAGCCCAGATCAATGGCCCGGCGCCCGTTGCCCGGACCGGCGAAGGCCATCGCGTCAAGGCACAACTGGCGCACGGAACGCGTCGACTGGGCGGCGTTGTAGTCCGTCCACACCTTGCTGTCCGCGGGGCTGTCCAACACGGTCACTCGCCTGGGGAGGCTCGGTCACTCGCCGGCGGACGCCGGTGCAGACGGCGCAGTCGGGTGCCGCCCCCATGCCAACTCACGGAGCCGGACCAGGTCCAGGGAGGGCTGGGCCGGCGGGACGCCTGGACGGTTCCGCGGAACCAGTACCCGCAGCGCGCGGGGTTCGATGCTGCATCGCACCGGCGTGCTCATCAGCAGGGCCTCCCCGTCCACACCGACGGGGATCTCGGGCACGTCGGCGTCGACCACCACCTCCGCCGCCGCGACTTGGATCAGGCCGCGCTTCGTGGCACGGCGCAGCAGGCCCACCGCTTCGCGGGTGCTGGCGGCGGAGAGCGCCACCGCGCCGAGAACGCCGCGGTCGAGCCGGGTTCGGCGGCCCAGGCCGGCCAGGTCGTTGCTGCCGTACGGACCGTTACTCACCAGCACCGCCTGCGGGCCGTCCACGGTTGCGCCGTCCATCTGGGCTCGAAGTCGCGCACCCTTAGCGCCCCTGATCAGGTCCGGAAGCATCTCCAGCACGGTACCGGCCTTGTCGTCGCGGTACTCCGGGCTCTGCACCACCTCGGCGTACACGCCGAAAGATGAGTTGTTGACGAAGGTGCGGCCGTTGATCTTGCCGAGGTCAACGTGAAGCTCCACGCCGTCCCGGAGGGCGTCCAGGCAGCCCGTCGGGTCCTCCCGGTCCAGCCCGAGATCCAGGGCGAAATGGTTGCGGGTGCCGGCGCTAATCACCAGGAACGGAAGGTTGTGCTCGGCCGCGATGCCGGCCACCAGCGCCTGGGTCCCGTCCCCACCGGCGACGCCGAGCAGGTCGGCCCCGCGCTCCACCGCCTGCCGGGCCAGCGCATCGACATCCACCTGTCCCGGACCTTCAAGAAGTGCCACCTCCGCACCGAGTTCCTCGGCCTTGCGCTGGAGATCGAACTTCACCACCTTGCCCCCGCCGGAACGCGGATTCATCACCAGGAAGGCATGCCGCCAGGTGGGAGCGGGGTACTCAGCCATGGCCTTGCCCTCGCCCCTTTCCCGGAGGGCGGCGCGGGCACAGACCACCGCAACAGACGCCAGTCCAACCGAGAGCATCATCTCCCACAGCAGGCCCGCCCGGATGTGTAGGACCACGAGCACCAGCGGGGCCAGTACCGCGAGCGCCAACGCACACCAGCGCAGGAAACCGCGGCTGATGAGGAACCAGTAGATCGCAGCCACAGTCACCAACACGGCGCCGGCATCGATCATGACCAGCGCAATGGTGCCTGCCAAACCCGCAGCCGCCAACGGGACAGCCACCGCGAGGAGGACCGCGACGTAAGCCGCCCTCGCCCACCAGCGCCGGGTTTCCGGGACCTCCTCGATGGACGGTATGACGGTCATGTCGCGCCCCCGATCTGCGTTACCACGACGGCGGTCATCGTCCCGGCCCCTGCCGTGCGCTCCCTTTCATGCAAGGGCGCAGATGTCTGATCTCTCTGGCATCCCTGGAATTCACTTTCGGCCTCTCCTTCGTCTCGAATGGCTGCGGGCCACCCGGATTGGGCGGGCGGTTCAGGTCCTGATCTTGGCCACCGTCATCAAGATCGCAGAGTCTTCCTCGGCTTCCAGGCTGTGCAGCCCCTCCGGCACAATCAGCAGATCGCCGGTTTTGCCCTGCCAGGATTCGTTGCCGGCCCGCAGGCGCACACAGCCGCGGAGCACAAACACCGTCGCCTCCCCGGGGTTCTGGTGCTCGCTCAGCTGTGTCCCGGCCCTGAACGCCATGACGGTCTGGCGCAGAACTTTCTCGTGCCCGCCGAACACCGTGTCGGCGGCCCGTCCGCTCCCTGCAGCGAGGGCAGCCGCGACCTGCTGCCTGGCCAGGGCATCGATCGATATTTTCTGCATGGGCACACCGTACTCGCCTCAGGCCGCGCTGCCGAGGGTCCTTCGCCCCGGGCTCGGGTTACCGTTCCCGGGTCAGGGGAGCTCGGGCCGGCGGAGTGCAGCTGCAGCCCAGCACATCTGGAGCCCTAGTACGCCACGTCGAATCCGCCGAACTCTCCCGTCGCCGCCGAGAGCGATTCTTCGACGTCCTCCACCCGGCCGGGCGCCTCGGGCGAGCGCAGCCAGCGACGCAGCTCCAGCACCACGGACTGCGGCCCCTCGGCCACAATGCCCACGGAGCCGTCGTAGTTGTTCCGGACCGTGCCGCTGAGCCCAAGCTCCTCGGCCTTCCGGACCGTCCAGTACCGGAACCCGACGGCCTGCACCACACCGGACACCCGCGCGTTCAGCCGCACGGGCTCGCCGGAATCGGCCGGAAACTGCACAGGGTGTTTGTCAGTCATGCTCCCAATGTAGCGCCCGCCACCGCCCCTGGTTTGGGTCATGCGGGGTTTGGTCCCGCAGGCTAAGTCTCTTCGCCCAGACACCAAGGGACCTTTGCCCCTTTCCGGGCGGCCGACGTTCGCGAAAGGCTGTTCCAGCACTGCAACAGCTTGTCGAAGACCCGGCAACAGCACACCGAAGTGCCTTACCCTCCCGGCAGCCACCGCTGCCCGAAAGGACAAGACAATGGCTGGACAATTCGAAATCTTCACGGACGGGGAATCCAACGTCCGGTTCCGTCTCATAGCCGCCGACGGGACCGTGTTGGCCATTTCCACAGCATTCGACGACAAACGCCAGGCGGCGAACGCGATCATGGCCGTGCGCGAGTGCGCCGGCACCGGGCTGATCCGGGAGGTCCGCAGCACCCCGTCGGCCGGGCAGCGCGGCACCAGGAACACGTCGCCGGCACCGACAGCCCGCCGACACCGGCACCTGCCCGCTGTCTAGCGACGTTGGCAGCGCGCCGTGCCCGCACCGCAGCCGGCCGCCAAGAAGTGTCCGGCCGCACCTACTTCGCCGGTTCCGTGCCCGTCCCCTCGGCGGCGGGACGGAGCGATGTGATCATCTTCCGGACGTCCTGGTACTCCGCCGTGGCGGCATAGAGCTTCGCCTTCTCCAGATACGGCAGCCCGGGGTCCCCCGGCGTCGTGTTCTTCGCCGGGTCGTAGGCCTGGCCGAACAGCGCACCGCTGGGCGGCCAGAGGAAAAGCTGGAACATCGGACACGCCAGGGGTCCGGTCTCCTCCGGCATCATGGTGATGCCGTACGACGCGTAGGTGGGCGGCGAAGCTTCCGGTGCCGCGGCATCACCGCGGCCCTCGAAGACGTAACGCGGCCCATTCTGGTCCGCCGCACCGGGTTCGGCGAGGGCCTGCATCGGCTCCGAATCGATGAGCAGGTACGGCTGCTGCTCGCTGCATTCGGCGCCCGTGACCACATTCGTGCGCAGCGCGGCCATCTGCTTCCCGGCGGCGTTCACCACGTCTACGAACTCTCCGCCCAGCGGCGCCTCCCCCGCCGGGTCCCGGATCACCCATGTGGCCGGGTAGTCGAAACTCAGCGTCCCGTCCGACGTCGTGAACGTCTTCCACCCGGACGACGACGGCGGGCCCACCGCCGCCGGTGAGGTTGCCGGCGTCGTGGTCCCCGGAGCCGTTCCCGGTGTTGTTTCCGGCGGCGTGGTTCCCTGCGTTCCCTGCGGGGAATTTCCCGACCCCGCGTTTCCCGACTCCGCGTTTCCCGGCTGAGTGTCTCCCGCATGCGGGCCGCCGGACGTTGCATCCGGCGCCGGCGCAACGCCGGATGTCGCGGGCGGCACTACCGGCGAGCCGCAGCCGGCCAGCAGCAGCGCTGCGAGGACCAGCGCCGGGCGAAACGGAGCCGGAAACACTGTGCGTCGCCGCTGCCTCACCATCAGTCCGGGCCGGCCCTACTGCCCCGCCGGGCGCAGCGAGGTGATCATCTTCCTGATGTCCTTGTATTCGGAGGTCTCCAGGTACGCCTCCGGGGTGTCGACAAAAGGCTCGTTGCCCGGACTGGTGTCGAAGGGGTTGTAGACGCCTCCGAACGACGCTCCGCTGGGCGGCCAGGTGAAGAAATGGAAGATCGGACAGGCATCTGGCCCGGACGGCTTCGGTGCCGAGCTGATGCCGTAGGCCATGACATTGGCCTTCATGGGGTCCTTCTCTGCCGGATACAGGCGCAACTCAAAGATGAAGTGCGGCTCAACCCCTTGCTGGACCAAAGCCGGAACGGGCACCAGATCGAGCACCGAGTAGGGGATCCGCTGCGTGCATTCCGAGCCCGTGACCACATTGGTCCGCAGCGTGGCCAGCGACTTGCCGTCCGCGGTGAGGACCTCCAGGAACACCCCGCCGGGCGCGGCCTCGGCGCCGCGGTCCTTGACGGTCCACTCGGCCGGGCGGTCGAACTCCAGCTGCCCGTCGGATGTCTTGACGGTTTTCCAGTCCTCTGCCGTCGGCGCGGGCGTGGCCGGCGTCGACGGCGCCTCCGTCGGCGGAACATCAGTTGCGCCGGGCGCGGACGTCAGCGGGGGCACAGAGGGCATCGACGGCGACGTCGGGCCCGGGCCCGCGGGGCCGCCGCAGGCGCCGAGCAGTGCCGCAACCAAGAAACCGGCCGATGCTGCCGTGCCGAACGCCGAGAGTCGACGCATGTCACCCTCCCCCTGGGATTCAAGTGGTTCGACCATTGTGGAGCGTCTGGACGCCAAAGCAAGGGCCAAAAGTCCCGAGTTGGCGGCCGGAGGGTGCCATAACCCGCCGCTGCGTGCCATGCCCGCCACCTTCTGTAGCGGCGTTCTGTAGCGGCGTGATCGGACACACGTTGACATCCTTCCGATTTCAATTGCCCACGGAAGCTTGCTAGAGCTTAACTAATGCAAGAGCTCCTGACACAAGCAATGCCGTTCCTGGCCATGGCCCTCGCCGTGGTTGCCGGGCTCGTCCTGTCCTGGCTGGTTCGCAAGATTGTGCTCCGGCTCAACCGCAGCAAGCCCGAACTGCGCGAGACGTCCCGCGTGGCCCGGCTGCCGTTGCGCTTGTCGCTGTGCCTGATCGCCGTCAGGATCGCGCTGGCCACAAGCACCGGGGACTTTGAATGGCGCCACGGCCTGGACCATCTGCTGCTGATTGCGCTCATCGCGTCCCTGGCCTGGCTGGCCGTCGCCATGCTGCTCATCATCGAGGCGATGGTCCTGACCCGGTACCGGGTGGATGTCGCGGACAACCGCCGCGCCCGGCGGCTGCGCACCCAGGTGATCCTGGCCCGGCGGATCGGCGTCGCACTGATCGTGGTGGTGGCCCTGGGCAGCATGATGCTGACGTTCCCCGCGATCCAGGCCCTCGGCGCAGGGCTCCTTGCCTCCGCGGGCGTGATCTCGATTGTGGCCGGCCTCGCCGCGCAGACCTCCCTGGTGAACGTCTTCGCCGGCATCCAGCTCGCCTTCACGGACGCGATCCGGGTGGACGATGTGGTGGTCGTCCAGAAGGAATGGGGCCGGATCGAGGAGATAACCCTGACCTACGTGGTGGTCCACATCTGGGACGACCGCCGGCTGATCCTGCCATCGACGTATTTCACCACCACCCCGTTCGAGAACTGGACCCGGCGGCAGTCCGAGGTCATGGGCACCGTGGAGTTCGACCTCGACTGGCGCGCTCCTGTCGAGGCGATGCGCGGCGAGCTGAAGAAGGTCCTGGCCGAGACCCCGTTGTGGGACAAGCGGGTGGGGATCCTGCAGATCACGGACGCCACCGCCGGCTTTGTCCGGGTGCGCATCCTGGTCAGCGCCGCGGACAGCGCCTCCCTGTTCGACCTCCGCTGCCTGATCCGTGAGGAACTGGTGCTGTTCCTGCAGCAGGACCACCCGACGGCGCTCCCCCACGTGCGCCTGGAATCGCTGCCGTCGGCGGTGGGATCCGCCGCGTTCGACGCCGGGACGGAATCCAAGCGACCGGGCAAGGATGCTGCCACTGGCGAGCACCCCCGGCACGCAGACCCCCAAGACTCCCAGCTGTTCACCGGGTCCATCGAGGCGATCCAGCGCTCCAAAGCCTTCTCCGGTCCCGGCGAAGACGTCTTCGAGGACCGCGATAACGCCATCGCCTCGCAGAACTAGCCAAGTCCGGACTGTCCGGCCGGACGACTTCGGCCGGACAGCAGGACCGGGCAGGTCTTCCCACCCCTCTCCAACTGGTCAATAATCAGACGTTGGCGGGTCAGCAACGCGCTGTCCCGATAGCCTGCAGGACCAGCTGAGGAGTCCCCCATGACGGTCGAACAAGCCCCCGCGGAAACACCAAAGGCGACTGCCCGCGACTGGTTCCAACGCGCCGTCGTCTATCAGATCTATCCGCGCAGCTTTGCCGATTCGAATGGCGATGGCATCGGCGACCTCCGCGGCATCATCAGCAAGCTGGACTACCTGCAGCGGCTGGGGGTCGACGTCGTGTGGCTCTCCCCGATCTACACCTCGCCGCAGGACGACAACGGCTATGACATCAGCGACTACCGCAATGTCGATCCGCTCTTCGGCACTCTCGAGGAGCTCCGGGAACTGACCGACGGGCTGCACGCGCGCGGCATGAAGCTGGTGATGGACCTGGTGGTCAACCACACCTCGGATGAACACCCCTGGTTCGTGGAGTCCCGGTCCTCGAAGGAGAACCCGAAGCGCGACTGGTACTGGTGGCGGCCACCCCGGGAGGTGGACGCCCGGGCCTCCCAACGACGCGCGGCCGCCGCCGCGGAGCCGAACAACTGGGGCTCGGCGTTCTCCGGGCCCGCGTGGGAGTTCGATCAGGCCACCGGGGAGTACTACCTGCACATTTTCTCGAAGAAGCAGCCGGACCTGAATTGGGAGAATCCCGAGGTCCGCGCGGCGGTTTACGAGATGATGAACTGGTGGCTGGACCGGGGCGTGGACGGCTTCCGGATGGATGTCATCAACTTCATCTCCAAGGACATTTCGCTCCCGGACGGGCCCGTCGCGGACGGCAAGCTCTTTGGCGACGGCAGCCCGTTCTACATCGACGGCCCGCGCATGCACGAATTCCTGCAGGAGATGCACCGGGAAGTCTTCGCCAGCCGAACTGGCGGGTTGCTCACCGTCGGCGAAATGCCCGGCGTGACCGTGGAGGACGCCGTCCTGTACACCGACCCCGCCCGGGCCGAGGTGGACATGGTGTTCCAGTTCGAGCACGTGGCGCTGGACCAGGAGGAGGGCGACAAATGGCGGCCCAAGAAGCTCCTGCTCACCGAGCTGAAGCAGACCCTGGGACGCTGGCAGGAAGGCCTGGCCGAGACCGGCTGGAACAGCCTGTACTGGGGCAACCACGACCAGGCCCGCGCCGTGTCCCGCTTCGGCGACGACGGGAAGTACCGCGAGCACTCAGCCAAGATGCTGGCCGGCATCCTGCACCTGCACCGGGGCACGCCCTACGTCTACCAGGGCGAGGAACTGGGCATGACCAACATGACGTTCGGCGCGATCAGCGATTACCGCGACATCGAGGTCCTCAACCACCACCGCGAAGCCACCACCCATCTGGGCCACACCGACGCCGAGGTCCTCGCCGCGCTCGCGCCGCTGAACCGGGACAACGCGCGGACCCCGGTCCAGTGGGACGCCTCCCGGCACGCCGGGTTTACCACCGGCGCTCCCTGGATCGCGGTGAACCCGAATGCCAACCACATCAACGCCGCCGCCCAGATGGATGATCCGGACTCGGTCTACAGCTTCTACCGCAAGGTGATAGCGCTGCGGCATGCGGAGCCGGTGGTCTCGCACGGGGACTTCACCATGCTCCTGCCCGATGACCCGCACGTCTACGCCTTCACCCGGGCCCTGGCTGGTTCCGGTTCAGCTGGTTCCCCCGGCAGCCCCGCAGACGGCACGCAGATTCTGGTTCTGGGCAACTTCTCCGGCGAAGAGCGCGACGCCCAGCTCGGGGACCAGACCTGGCATGACGCGGAGCTGGTCTTGGGCAACTACCCCTCCGACGCCGGCGCTGCCGCGCGGGACGGCGGTTCAGCCGCGAGTGCCGTGCGCAGCTCTGCCGCGGGCGCGATGCGCCTGAGGCCCTGGGAACTGCTGGTCTTGCGCCGGCGCAGCGGCGCGTGATTGCCGTATCCGGAACGCCAGCTAAGAAAGGAAGCCAGACATGACTATTCCCCCGACGCCCGAACCCGATCCGTTTCCGCCGGAACCGGGCCCCACGACGCCGCCGCCGGAACCCGGGGACCCGTTCCCGCCGGAACCTGGCCCGGTCACGCCACCACCGGTTCCGGGGCCTGAGCCGGTCCCCGGGCCCGCGCCCACACCGTCACCGGCACCGGGTCCGTTCCCGACGCCCAATCCCCTCCCGATTCCGGATCCCGGCCCGGTGCCGCCGCGGCCGGACCCGACCCGGTTCTAGCAGCCGTCAAGCAGGACCAGCGGTGGCCCGTGGCCGGCACGCTGGTAGCGGATTCGCAGGCCCGCAAGCTCGACGGTGGCCATGAGGCAATGCTAGGTCCGGCGGGCTCAGGATGCGCAAATCCGCCCGCGACGCGCAAATGACCCTGCGTCACCCGAATTCGGGTGTCGCAGGGTCATTTGCGCGTCGGCAGGATGATTGGCGGTCGGTGCCTATCGCAGGACGATGTCCCGGGTGCGGTGATCGTACTGAATGACCAGGAGGCCGCCGCCGTGGTGGACCTCGTGGTTGGGCCCGTCGAAGACGCCGAACGCACCATAGTTTTCGTCCCAGGAGCGGTTCAGGGCGATCTTGAAGGTGTAGAAGCCGGCCGGAATGTCCGCGGCGATCTTCCAGAGCTGGTCCGCCTGGTCCAGTTCCATCTGGGCTTCGTCATACTGCGGTGCCCAGTTGGCGGGCGCGCCGATCAGGACGTTGAAGTCACCGGCAACCGCGACGGCTTCCGGCTGCTCGATGGTTTCGACGCTGACGGCCGGGGCTGCCGCTGCCGCGGTTTCTGCCGTAGCTTCTGCTGACTGTGCCTTCGCAGCGGGCTTGCGCTTCCGCACCGCCTTGGCCACCGGCGCCACAACTTCCTCGACGATCTTGGCGGCCTTGCCGGCAACCTTGCCGGCTTTCGACGGCGCTTCCTCGGCCTTGGCGGCCGGCGTTGCCGCTGTCTTTGCTGCCTTCGCCGGCTTCGCCGGCTTTGCCACGGGAGCAGACGGCAGCGGGGTGCCCGCCGGAACCGGAGTGCCGGCGTCGAGCGCTGAAGCGAAGGCGGCAGGCTCGGCGAAAGCGACCGTGGCGCGCTGGCCGTCGTCGGTGATGGACCAGCCGGAGCGGCCCTTGACCAGCCAGCCGGCCTTGACCAGCTTGGCCGTGGCGGTGGTCAGCGTCTTGTGGCCGCGGGGAATGCCGCCGCTGAGAAGTTCGGACTCCTGGTCGTTGAGGGGTACCCGTGCGATTGCCTCGCCCAGTACGGCTCCGGCGTTCGGCTTCGCGCCAGTCCACGCCTCCTCTGACAGGACATCCAGCACGGCCTTGAGCCGAAGGTTGGTGTTTTCCGCGGTGTTCGCGCCCATGGGTCTCCTTTAGAAGCAATTGATCCACCTGCATTTTGCCAAGGAAATGATGGTTTTTGCGAGCGGATCCGGTTAACTCTGTGTGTCGTGACCCACTATGACAGGGCCGAGCGGAGCGCGCGAGTTACCAACTCACCGCTACCCGCGAGTAGCCTGGCGCCGGAGTACTCTTGGCCGCCATGCCCGTTTCGGCAGTGCTGGATTCGGCAGATCTGGATTCGGGGCGCCCGCGAGCGGACAATGAGCCGTATTCGTCCCTGTTCCTCAGGAGCCGTCATGCCTCGTTTCAAGGTCTGGCTGCAGCGCCACCGCCTCCCGGCGTTCTTTGTCCTGGCCTTCGCGATTTCGTGGTGCTCCTGGCCGCTCTATGCGGCAGGCCTAATGCCGCAGTTCGAGTTCCTGCCGGTCGGTCCACTCGTGGCGGCACTGATCATCATTGGGCTCGCCGAGGGCAGAGCTGGCTTCCGGGTGTGGGCCCGGCGGCTGATCAGGTGGCGGGTGGGCTGGGCCTGGTACGCCGTGGCGCTCCTCCTCCCGGCAATGCTGGCGCTGCTCACCGGATTCGCGAACATGGCCCTCGGCGCCGCGGCTCCCGGGCTGGCAGAGGTGACGTGGTCGGGGCTCCTGGCTGTTTTTGCCGTACGCCTGGTCAATCCGATGGACGGCCCCCTAGGAGAGGAACCGGGGTTCCGCGGCTATGCCGTGCCCCTGCTCCAGGCCAGGTGGACTCCGCTGCGGTCCGCGGCACTCCTCGGCGTTGTGGTGTCTCTCTGGCACCTTCCGCTGGTCCTGTTCGGGCAGCTCAGCCTGATCGGGCTGCCCACCACCTTCGCCATCACTTTCCTCTACGTGTGGCTGTTCAACCGCACCGGCGGCAGCGTGCTGCTCACATTCCTCTTCCACAACAGCCAGGGCACCTTCACCGTGGGTTCCTTCGGTTTCTCCGGTGCCGAGGCTGACCGGGCGGAACTGATCTACTTCGCCGTGGTGGTCCTTGCAGTCCTCACCACCGTTCTCCTGGACCGGGGTGCCTGGCGCGCGGCGCCTGCCTCCGCCATCGACTCAGTGCTGCTCCGTTCCGGATCAGATCCAATCCACCGCTAAGGAGGGACCATGTCCTCACCCCTGCCGTCCCATGCCGGGCCCATTGCCCTGGCAGCCGGCCTGGCCTTCGCCGCCGAGGACGTCTGGCGCCTGCTCGCGGCCGACCACAGCCTCGAGCGAATAGAAATGATGCGCCAGACTCCGTTCCAGCTGTCCAACGCGTTCTACTTTGTGGTCTTCATCGGGCTGATGCTCGCCTTGGTGTCCGTCTACATGAGGTACGCGGACAGCGCCGGTGCCCTCGGCGCCGTCGGATTCTGCGGAGCCCTCATCGGCACCATGGATATGGCGGGCAACATGTGGTTCGACGGGTTTGCCGGTCCGTGGATTGCCGAAACTGCGCCCGGCGCCATCCTCGCCGGCGGGTCCGGCATGCTGGTCATCGGCGCACTCTCCAGTTACGTGCTGTTTGCGCTCGGCTGGATTATCTTCGGCCTAGTGGGCTGGCGGACGCACATGTTCCCGGCGTGGGCCGGCGCGGCGTTCGTCGTCGCCGGGGCCCTGGGATTCAACGTGGGCCTGCCACCGTACGGGATTCCCATCGGACTGGCGATGGCCGCGCTGGGCTGGTGGATCACCCGCAGCGCCCGCGTGCCGGCCGAGCAGCGCCAGGACGCCCGCTCCTAGGCACCCGCTACTACGTCGACGTCCAGGACCGTGGTGCCCACGTAATTCTCACTCCTCGGCGCTCCACTGAGCCCCGGTCTTGGCCATGTAGGCAGCTACCGCTGCTTCGGTGGTGGGATAGAAATGCTCCGGCTCGATTTCGCGGGTCAGTCCGTAGCGTTCGATCTTGTCCCGGGTCCGGTGCTTGAGCTCGGCGAACACCAGGGAGATACCCTGGGCGTTCAGCTCGACATCCAGATCGAGCAAGACGTCTGCGGCGGTGGTATCCACGTCCGTGATCGGTTCGGCCGCGATGATGATCCACTGCAGTTTGGGTTCTGTCCGTGCCAAGTGCCGGATGTTGTCGCGGAACGGCCTGACGTTGGCGAAGAACAACGGAGCGTCCCACCGGTAGATCACCAGGCCGGGCAGGTGCTTCGCGTCCGGGTGGACGTTGACGTCATGAAACCCCTCATAGCCGGGCACCCGCCCGATCACGGTCTCGTATGGCCACCACGCCCGGCGGAAGATGTTCAGGATGGACAGCCCCACCGCAATGCCGATGCCGGGCAGAACGCCCAGCAACGCCACTCCGAGGAAGGCGGCCAGGGACAGGTAGAACTCGGTTCGTCTCTGGTGCAAGAGACGCAACGTTCCAGGAATATCGGCGAGGGAAACAGCCGCCGTCATCACCACGGCCGCCAGAGCCGGCTGTGGCAGGTTCCGGAACAGCCCCGGCAGCAGCACGAGCATGAGCAGGATCAGCACGGCACCCGTCACCCCCGTGAGCTGGGTCTTCGAGCCGGAACGTTCGGCGACGGCGGTCCGGGAGCCGCTGGTGCTGACCGGGAAGCCTTGGAAGAGACCAGCGGCCAGGTTGGCGGCACCGATCCCGATCATCTCGTGGTTGCCACGGATTTCCTGGCCGGAGCGCGCGGCGAACGATGTCGCCGTCGAGATGGTGTCCGTCAAGGACACCAACGCAATACCCAGGGCCCCGGCGAACATCAGTCCGAGGTCCGCGAAGTCCACCTGCGGGATGGTGAACGGCGGGAAGCCCTGCGGGAGTTCCCCGACCAGCGAGACGCCCTTGGCTGCGAGGTCGAACACCGCCGCCGCCGCGATGGCGAGGACCACCATGACCAGCACCGCAGGGACCTTGGGCAGCCACCGTTGCAGAGCCAGTATCAGCACGATTCCGCTAATACCGACGGCCGCGGCGGCGATCACCGTCTCGCCGTTGGCCACGCCCTGGACGAAGCCGACGAGGTCACCGAGGAAACTTTCACTGTCCACCTTGAAGCCGAAGAGCTTGGGCAACTGGCCCACCAGGATGGTGATGGCGAGGCCGTTCATGTAGCCGATCATGGTCGGTTTGGAGATGAGGTCGGCAATGAAGCCGAGCTTGGCCACGGACGCGAGGACCATGATGGCGCCGACCATGAGGGCCAGCATTGACGCGAGCGCGATCGCCTTCTGCGGGTCGCCGTCGGACGCGACGAGCGGCAGGACCGTCGCGGCGATCATGGGCCCGAGCGCAGAATCCGGTCCCAACACGAGAATGCGGGACGGACCGAACACCGCATAGGCGAGCAGGCAGAGGATGCTGGTGTACAGCCCGGTGATCGGGGGCAGCCCTGCCAGCTCGGCGTAGGCCATGCCCTGGGGAACCAACAACGTCGTCAGGACGACACCGGAAATGATGTCCTTGCCAAACCAGTCCTTCTGATACGTCGCGGCGACATCGAGTCCGGGCATAGAGCGGCGCAGCCAGCCCTTGCGCGGCTCCCGAGTCTTCGTCATATCTGCACTTTGCCGCGCGGTCGCCGCCCGGCGCATCCTCCTGCAAGGGTGAGCCGGGCTTCCGTTGTGTCCCCGGACGGATAGGCCTAGAGTGGCCATCGGCCAACTGCGTCCCGCCCCGGTGCACGAGGCGGCGGAGGCCGCTCCCACCTTTCTGATCGAGGAGATACCTATGAAAACCCGCACGCTCGGTTCGCTCACCGTCTCCGCCCTGGGTTTGGGCTGCATGGGCATGAGCGAGTTTTACGGCCACGGCGAGGAAACCGAATCCATCGCCACCATACAGGCCTTTCTCGACGCCGGCGGAAGCCTGCTCGACACGGCTGACATGTACGGCCCGTTCACCAACGAGACGCTTGTCGGCCGGGCCATCGCGGGCCGGCGCGACGACGTCGTCCTGGCCACCAAATTCGGCAACGAACGCCGGCCCGACGGATCCTGGGTGGGAATCAACGGCTCCCCCGACTACGTGCACGCCGCCTGCGATGCAAGCCTGCAGCGGCTGGGCGTGGACCACATCGACCTGTACTACCAGCACCGGGTGGACAAGACCGTCCCCATCGAGGAAACCGTCGGGGCCATGGCTGAGCTGGTACAGGCCGGGAAAGTCCGGCACCTTGGCCTGTCCGAGGCCAGCGCCGACACCGTGCGCCGGGCCCACGCGGTGCACCCCATCACGGCCCTGCAGACCGAATACTCGCTGTGGGAGCGCGAGCCGGAGACCAAAGTCTTCCCGGTCCTCGCGGAACTGGGCATCGGCTTTGTCCCCTACAGTCCGCTGGGCCGTGGCTTCCTGACCGGCCAGTTCCGCAGCCTGGAAGATTTCCCGGCGGACGATTTCCGCCGGCACTCCCCGCGCTTCCAGGGCGAGAACTTTGCCCGCAACCTGCAGCTCGTGGGTCGGGTCACGGAGTTGGCGGACGCGAAGGGCTGCACCCCGGCGCAACTGGCACTGGCGTGGCTGCTGGCCCAGGGCGAGCACATCGTTCCCATCCCTGGCACCAAGAAGCGCGACCGCCTGCGGGAGAACCTGGGCGCTGCCGAAGTCGAACTCTCCGCCGAGGACCTCAACCGTCTGGACGAACTCGCTCCGGCCGGGGCGGCAGCCGGAGCGCGGTACCCGCACATGGACTCGATCGACGTCTAAGCCGCCCACCGGGGGTCACCCAGACCCCCAACGCTGCGCTGTTGCCCTATCAGTTATGGTTCCCAACCGCCCGGCAAATTCATATGGTCGTAGCAACGCTCTGATTGATGGAGCGTTTGATGGTCAATGTGTTTTCCCTGGATGCGCGCACTGAGTTCTTTGATCTGGTGTGCTCGGGGATGTCGATTCTTGCTGCCGCCCGGTGTGTCGGGGCCACGCATGGGACCGGGAGGAACTGGTGGGCCCAGTCTGGCCAGATGATGACTGTGGACATGGGACCCGTCGGGGGTCTTTCGGATCCGGCCCCTTTCCCGGAGGGGCCGGGCGGGCGGGCGTTGAACCTGGCTGAGCGGGGGATGATCCAGATGGGCCGGCGCAGCGGGCTCRGTTACGCCAGGATTGGCGAGGCGATCGGCCGGGACAAGTCGGTGGTCTGGCGCGAGGTGAACCGGAACACCGGGGCGGACGGGGTGTATTACGCCTCGGTGGCCCATACGAAGGGCCATCAGGCCCGGCGCCGGCCCAAGCCGCTGAGACTGGTCGAGGACGAGGCGCTTTGCCGGCTGATCGGGGTGTGGATGGATGAGGGGTGGAGCCCGAAACTGATCTCATCGATGTTGGCGTTTTACTTCGCCGGTGATCAGACTATGCAGGTGAGCCACGAGACGATCTACCGGGCGTTATACGTTCAGACCCGCGGAGCTCTGCGCGCGGATCTGGCCGAAAAGCTCAGCCTGAAGCGGAAGCAACGCGTTCCCCACACCGCGGACCGGCACAAGAACAGCCCCTACAAGGAGGCGTTCAAGATCAGTGAGCGCCCGGCCGAGGCCCGGGACCGGGCCGTCCCGGGACACTGGGAAGGGGACCTCATCATCGGCTGCGACGGGACCGCGATCGGCACCCTGGTGGAACGCTCGACCCGGTTCACGATCCTTCTCCACCTGCCCGGGGACCACACCGCGGACACCGTCGCTGCCGCGATGATCCGGGAGCTGGGCAACCTCCCGGACCACCTGCGGCGCTCGATCACCTGGGACCGCGGCACCGAACTCGCCGACTACGCCCGGATCCAGACCGCACTCGACACCACGCTCTACTTCTGCGACCCGCACTCACCCTGGCAGCGCGGGTCCAACGAGAACACCAACCGGCTCCTGAGATTCTGGTTCGAGAAAGGCTCGGACCTCTCGGTCCACACCCCGGAGGATCTCCGCCAGGTCGCCGCAAAACTCAACCGCCGACCCCGGCCCACCCTCAACCTGCAGACCCCAGCCAACCGGCTGAACCAGCTGCTACACGCAGCCTGAACCCCACGCGTTGCTCCCACTGATTGACTTTGCCCCCGTTTTAGCGACCATAAGTGATAGGGCAACTGTGATTTTAGTGCCCCGACGCGGCGAGTTCGGCCAGGAGCTCGGCCTTGCGTTCCTCGCTCGCGAAGGACGAACGGATCGAGTTCGCGGCCATCCGGACACAGTCGAACTCGGACAGGCCAATCACCGATTGCAGCTGCGCGAAGTTGTCGTCCACATACCCGCCGAAATACGCGGGATCATCCGAGTTCACGCACACGTTCAGCCCCGCCGCGAGCATCGCCGGCAGCGGGTGCTCAGCCAGGGTGTCCACCGCCCGGAGCCGGACGTTGGACAGCGGGCACACGGTCAGCGGCATGAGCTCGTCCACCAGCCGTTCCACGAGTTCCGGGTCTTCCATGCACCGGATGCCGTGGTCAATCCGCTCCACTTCGAGGATGTCCAGCGCGTCAATGATGTACGACGGCGGGCCCTCCTCGCCGGCGTGCGCGATCCGGTGCAGCCCGGCGTCCTTGGCCCTGGCGAAGAGCCGCTCAAACTTGGCCGGCGGGTTGCCCACCTCGGCGGAATCGAGCCCGATTCCGGCGATCGGAGCGTCCATGGCAAGCAGCTGCTCCAGCACCTCAAGGGCGGATTCCTCGGTGAGGTCGCGCAGGAAGGCCGCGATCAGGAGGGTGGAGATGCCGAACTCTTCCCGTGAGCCGGCCAGTACCGAGGCCACGCCGTTGACGCACGTCTCCAGGGATACCCCGCGGGACAGATGGGCCTGCGGGTCCAGCATGATCTCGGCATGCCTGACCCCGGCGAGCGCCGCCCGGGCCAGGTAGGCCCGGGTCATGTCGGCGAAGTCCTGCTCCGTCTGCAGCACGGCCATATTGGCGTAGTACAGGTCCAGGAAGGACTGCAGGTCCGTGAACTCGTAGCGCGAGCGCAGCTCCTCCAGGTCCTTATAGGGCAGTTCGATCCCGTTGCGTTCCGCCAGCGCGAAGATCAGCTCCGGTTCCAGGGTTCCTTCAATATGCAGGTGCAGTTCGGCGACCGGGAGCGGGAGGGGTTCGCCGGCTTCCGGTTCTTCCGATTCTTCCGGCTCTTCCGCTGTCAACTGGGCCTCGCCGTCGTACGTTTCCATCCGGTAAGGATATGCCCGCCCGCTGGCATCACCGATAGAGTCGAACCAATGCAAAGTAAACAGCATGCTTCCGATTTGCCGCGCCCGACCGATCGGGATGTAGTTCACGATCTGGCTCCCGGCAATCCGACGGACGGTTTTGTCCGGGTTCGCGGTGCCCGTGAGAACAACCTGCGCAACGTGGATGTGGACGTGCCCCGCGATGCGATCGTCGCCTTCACCGGCGTTTCCGGCTCCGGCAAGTCCTCCCTTGCCTTCGGCACCATCTATGCCGAGGCGCAGCGCCGCTACTTCGAATCCGTGGCCCCCTACGCCCGCCGGCTCATCCAGCAGGGGCACAACCCCAAGGTGGAAATGATCACCGGGCTGCCGCCCGCCGTCGCGCTCCAGCAGCGCCGCGGGACGCCGAGTTCGCGTTCCACGGTGGGCACGCTCACCACGCTGTCCAACTCGCTGCGCATGCTTTTCTCCCGCGCCGGCAGCTATCCCGACGGCGCCGGCCCGCTGGACTCGGACGCGTTTTCCCCGAACACGGCCGCCGGCGCCTGCCCGGCGTGCCACGGCCTGGGGATCGCGCACACCGTCACCGAGTCCTCCCTGGTGCCGGACACCTCGCTAAGCATCCGCGACGGCGCCATCGCCGCCTGGCCCGGGGCGTGGCAGGGCAAAAACCTGCGCGACATTTTGACCCACCTGGGCCACGACGTCGATACCCCCTGGCGGAAGCTGCCGAGAAAAGATCGCGACTGGATCCTGTTCACTGAGGAACAGCCTGTGGTGGAAGTGACGCCCCAGCGCGACCGCGTCGCCAAGCCGTACAAGGGCCGGTTCTGGAGCGCCAAGAGTTACGTGCTGCATACGCTCGCCGATTCCAAGAGCACCACCATGCGCGACCGCGTGCTGCGCTTTATGGAGACCGGACCCTGCCCGGTGTGCGGCGGCAGCGGCCTGACCCCGGCCGCCCTCGCCGTCACCTTCGCCGGGCGCACCATCGCGGACCTCAATGCCGTCCCCCTGACGGAACTGGCCGAGATTATCCGCCCCACCACCGAGCTCACGGAGGCCGGGACCGCCTCCCGCAAGCAGTCCTCCGGCGAGGGCAACGAGGTGGCCGTCGCCATCACCCGGGACCTGCTGCAGCGCGTCACCGTGCTGCTGGATCTAGGCCTGGGCTACCTCGCGCTGGGCCGGTCCACTCCTACACTCTCCCCCGGCGAAATGCAGCGGCTCCGGATCGCCACCCAGCTCCGCTCCGGCCTGTTTGGTGTGATCTACGTGCTGGACGAGCCCTCCGCCGGCCTGCACCCCGCCGACGCCGAGCCGCTCCTTGCGGTCCTGGACCAGCTCAAGTCCTCCGGCAATTCGGTGTTCGTGGTGGAGCACAACAT
The DNA here is from genome assembly GCF_056406615.1 of Arthrobacter sp. P1_B3. Classification (NCBI taxonomy): domain Bacteria; kingdom Bacillati; phylum Actinomycetota; class Actinomycetes; order Micrococcales; family Micrococcaceae; genus Arthrobacter; species Arthrobacter sp. P1_B3. Next base: position 112,241 of record NZ_JBFTZV010000015.1, read on the forward strand.
GGACATCGTCCGCCGCGCGGACTGGCTGGTGGATGTGGGTCCCCGCGCCGGTGAAGGCGGCGGCGAAGTGCTCTACAGCGGGCCCGTGGCCGGCCTCGCCGAGGTGGACGCGTCCGTCACCCGGCCGTTCCTGTTCCCGAACGGTTCAGCCGGCCCTGCCGGAAAGTCTGCCGTCATGACGGACGACGGCGGCGGTTCTGCCGCCAGCGGCCCCCGCCGGGATGCCGCCGGCTGGTTGGAGCTGCGCGACATCAGCCGGCACAACCTGCGCGAACTCGACGCCGACTTCCCGCTGGGCGTGCTGACCGCAGTCACCGGCGTCTCCGGCTCCGGCAAGTCCACGCTGGTCAGCCAGGTCCTGGCCGAGGTGGTCGGTGCCCGGCTGCACCCGGAATCCGGCGCCGAGGCGAGCCCGCCTGTTGAGGACCTGGAGTCCCAGGCCGGCGAGTCCACGGGCCCGCTCAGTGTGGGACCCGTGTCCGGGCTGGACCAGCTGGACCGGCTCGTCAAGGTGGACCAGAAGCCGATCGGCCGAACCCCTCGCTCCAACCTCGCCACGTACACCGGACTCTTCGATGCGGTCCGCAAGGAATTCGCGGCCACGGACCAGGCCAAGGCGCGGGGCTTCGGCGCAGGGCGCTTTTCCTTCAACGTTGCCGGCGGCCGCTGCGAGACCTGCCAGGGTGAGGGCTTCGTCGCCGTCGAACTGCTGTTCCTGCCCGGCAGCTACGGCCCCTGCCCGGAGTGCCAGGGCTCGCGCTACAACCCGGAAACCCTGGAGGTGACGTACAAGGGCAAGAACGTGGCAGAAGTTCTCGGCCTGACGGTCAATGCCGCCGCAGAGTTCCTCGGAGGAGTGCCGGCAGCGGCGCGCAGCCTGCAAACGCTGCGCGAAGTGGGCCTGGGCTATCTTCGCCTCGGCCAGCCGGCCACCGAGCTCTCCGGCGGCGAGGCCCAGCGCATCAAACTCGCCACCGAACTGCAGCGTGCCCAGCGGGGCCACTCCCTCTATCTGCTGGACGAGCCCACCACCGGGCTGCACCCGGCCGACGTCCAGCTCCTCATGGCCCAGCTGCACCGGCTCGTGGACGCAGGCAACACCGTCATTGTGGTGGAACACGACATGGATGTGGTGGCCGCAGCGGACTGGGTGATCGACCTCGGCCCGGCAGGAGGCGACGCCGGCGGCCAGATCATCGCCATCGGGACCCCCGCCGCCGTCGCGAGGTCCACAGACAGCCGGACCGCTCCGTACCTGGCCACGATGCTCGGCGACTGATCTACGCCATTGTGTCCGCAAGCATCCGTTACGAGGCAGCGAGCGGCGATATCGGCCCCGACGCGATGGGTTACCACGCGATAGTAACGGCAAAAACAGCAAAAATAACGTCTTGATAACGGAAGGGGGCTGGCTTAGCCTAGTGTGCATGCCCGGCAACCGGGTATTGCATGCCCGGTGCTACCACCACCAGATACTGCCCGACCGGTAGACACCGCAAATGACCTCTATTGTCAGGGGCGGGCAGTGGTGCGACAACGTCCGGGGACGGACCGAGCGCTGGTGGCCCTCAGGAGCATCTGAAATCATGAAGAAATCAACCTATGGCACTGCCGCGCGCCGCGGCATCACCCTGGCGGCTGTTTCCATCGCAGGCGTCGCGCTGTCCGCTTCCGCCGCTAACGCGGCCGTCCCGGCCACAGCCCCCGCCTCCACCTGGGACTCGCTGGCTCAATGCGAAAGTGGCGGGAACTGGGCCACCAACACAGGAAACGGCTACTCGGGCGGGCTGCAATTCAGCGCCAGCACGTGGGCGGCCCATGGCGGCACGGGGTCCGCGGCGAACGCCAGCCGTGAACAGCAGATCGCCGTCGCCCAGAGAGTGCAGGCCAGCCAGGGGTGGGGCGCGTGGCCAGCCTGCGCCGCGAAACTGGGCCTGCGCGGCGGCGCCGCGGCTCCACAGAGCGCAACCACATCACGACAGCCCGCCGCGGTTCCCGCCACGGCCAAGGTGCCTGCCCGGCAGGCGGCCCCCAGGGCAACCGTCCCGGCACCCCGCCATGTTGCACCGGTATCCGTCAGTGGCCAGACATACACCATCCGGAGCGGCGAAACCCTGAGCACAATCGCCGAGAAGCTCAACATCGCCGGAGGCTGGCACTCGCTGGCCGACGCGAACACGGCGACCATCAGCAACCCCAACCTGGTGTTCCCGGGCCAGGTGCTGCAGCTTCCCGGATAGGGCTACACCGTTAAACAACGACGCCGGAGCGCTCCCTCGAGGGGTCGCTCCGGCGTCGTGCTGTAATCGGGTCGCGCTGTAATCGGTGAGCCCTGCGGCCTTAGACGTGCGGCTCAGGCAGCCTGCGGGAGTTCGCGGACGATCTGCAGTTTCCACGCGGCGTCGTCGCTCGTGTCCAGCACGGCCACCGTGCCCATGGCCAAGTGCAGGGCTACCCGCTTCGCGGCGAGGAGCTCAAGGTAGAGGCTTTCATTCATCCGGGCAGGGGCGTCAATGACGTACTTCACGGCGTCGCGGACCTTGCGGTAATTGTCGCTCCGCTCCCGGTGCAGATGCAGTTCCAGCATGCGGCGCTGCCGGATCCGCGGCTCCTGACGGTTCAGCCAGGACACCGCGGCGTGGACTGCAACCACCAGGGTCAGTGAGACCGCGTAAATCCACCAGCCCGTGTTGAGCAGAAAGAGGGGCAGGTTGGCGATCGCCACAACGGCGATGCAGAGGCGCAGCGCCAGTATCCGCCGCATGGTCAGTGCAAACGATGCCATTGCGGCGCGGAACCCGTGCTGTTCCTTGAGGGCTGCCACCGGGTCAAGAATAACTTCCTCGAGCACCAGAATGCCGTTCGCTTCCGGGCCGAGCAGTTGTCCGTATTTCGGCACAAACGGCACAACAGGGGCTGGATTCATGGCGTGTCCTCCGGGCGACATTGATGGGGTCCTGCTATATTACGCCCCTCCGTAATGAGATGTCTGCTTCATTCCAAAATGTGAACATGCGCACGCACGGTCCTGTGCAATTGGTGGTTTCGTCGTGTGGCCTCAAACTGGAGAGATGCAGACCTTCCTCCCCTTCCCCGATTTCCAGCAGAGCGCCGCGGTTTTGGACCGCGAGCGGCTCGGCAAGCAGCGTGTTGAGGCGCTGCAGATCCTGCGTGCGCTGGTGATCCCGGAGTACGGCTGGCAGTCGCACCCGGCTGTCCGGATGTGGATGGGGTACGTTCCCGCGCTGACAATGTACGGGCTGGCCATGGTGGATGAATGGACGGCCCGCGGCGGCGAGGACACCACGCGCGAGAAGATCATGGAGTTCGCCCCGCAGGCTGCGCACCCCGACTACGCCGCCAAGATCCCGATGCCGCCATGGCTGGGCAATCCGGATTTCCACCTTAGCCACCGGTCCCGGCTGATCGCCAAAGATCCGCGGTTCTACACACAGGTATTCCCGGGCACGGACCCGGACCTGGAGTACGTCTGGCCCGAACCGAAGCACGAGCTTGTGCCCGAGGATCCTGCCGGGGACCGCATGTGGGTCCTGCGCCTGCCGCTCGGCGACACCGAGCCCGAGCAGCTGAAGACTGTCAGCCTGCCGCCCGTGGGACGGGCCAAGGCCCCCGCGGACGACGACTACCAGTTCGTCTACGCCGAATCAGGCTCCCGCCGCCCGGGCAAGGTGCGCAAGCTGCCCCCGAAGCAGCTCGTCAAGAAGCCCACCCGCAAGCGCCAGCAGCAGGAAGAGGCGTTCACCACCCTTCCCGGCAACTCCGTGGTTGCCATCCCGGTCAACGGCGGCACCTCCTTCGCCATCGGCAAGGTCCTGGGCCGTCCGATCACCGTTGACGGCCACTTCGCCCGGAACTTCCAGGTGGACGAGATCGTGGATCGCTCCGCCTTCGATTACCCGGCTCTGATGCAGGACCCGCGGGCTTTCTTCCCGGTTCCGGCGCGGTAGACGGACGACGCCGGATCCGGCGAGGTAGCTGGCCGGCGCCGAACGCGTCCGGCACTGATGGCGCTTTCTGTCCGAGCGGCTGGACTTGTAGCTTCAACTCTGGCAGTCCAGCTTCAAACCACGACCGGCTAAAACTTCAACATTTGCTCAAGAAAACCGTGTTAGCCTGAGTCCAACTGTTGCTCCTGTGGCTTGCGTCACAGCCTGTGGCGTGTGGGGTGACTGTGACACACGGGTCTCTTGGTCTTGGAAGCTGGAGTCATGTTGGAATCACCGGGGCAGCTCCGCGCTGTGGTTGTAGATGATGACGGTGATGTTCGGCTCCTCATCCGCCGGACACTGGAAATGCAGGGCTTCGCCGTTTTTGAGGCTAGTTCCGGGGCCGAAGCCATGCTGAACATCCAGGAACATCGGCCGGACCTTGTGACGCTGGAACTGAACCTCCCCGATTTGGACGGCGTGGAAGTGTGCCGCCGGATGCGCAAATTCTCCGACGCCTATGTCGTCATGATCACGGCCCGGGCGGACGAGGTTGACGAGTTGATAGGACTGGAGATCGGTGCGGATGATTTCATCCGCAAGCCGTTCAGCCCGCGCTCCGTCCAGGCCCGTGTGACCGCGGTGATGCGGCGTCACCGGCCAACCCCTCAACGTCCCACGCCGCGACGCCGCGCCACGGATTTCATGGTGGCCGCGCCCGGCGGCTCAGCGCCTGAGACACACCACCTGCCCGGTGCCCTGCGACGCCGGGCGGACGACGCCTCGCCCGGCATGTCCATCCATTCGTCGCCCGAGTCCACCTCAGCGGCAGGTACCGACGTCCGGCATGCCGATGCCAACGGCGTCGTCCGTCACGGGCCGCTAGTTGTCGAGGTCCAAGGCCGTGCGGCGTCCCTTGACGGCGTCGAATTGGAATTGACGCGCACCGAATTTGACCTGCTGGAGACCCTGGCCCGAGCGCCTCGGCGGGTGTGGACCCGGAAGGCACTTTTGACCCATGTGTGGGGCACCGAATGGCCCAGGGACGAGCACCTCGTGGAAGTGCACATCGGCAACCTGCGCAAGAAGCTTGGTGACAAAGGCCGCGAACCGCGGTTCATCCGCACGGTACGGGGCGTTGGCTACCGGATGGCACCGGTCGAAGGGTGAGCAAACCTGTCGGCCTGCCCGACGGACGGCGGGCCCGGAATTTCAGCGGCGGGCCCGGAATTTCAGCGGCGCCAGGATCCAAGAATTCCTCACGCCTGTCCGTAGGGCTTCCCGAAGGCTGGCAGACTGGCCCTATGACTGTACTGCTGGCCGGTTGCGGCGATCTGGGCACCGAGGCCGGGCTGCGTTTCGCGGCTGCAGGCCACCGCGTGGTGGGGTGGCGCCGGTCGCCGGAGAAACTTCCGGCCGCCATCGAAGGGGTCGCCGCTGACCTGAGCTCCGGTGAGCTGCCGCCCATCCCGGCGGACACCACCGCCGTCGTCGTCGCGATTGCCGCGGATGCCCCGACTGAGGATGCCTACCGGGCTGCCTACGTGGACGGTCTGTCGAACGTGCTGGACGCGGTCCTGGCGTCCGGGGCAAGTGTCCGCCGGATCCTGTTTGTTTCTTCGACGGCCGTTTACGGCGACGCCGGCGGCGGCTGGATTGATGAACGCACGACGCCGGAACCCGGCGGGTTCTCGGGCCGCATCATCCGCGAGGCAGAGGAACTCCTCAACAGCCGTCTGCGCGGCACCGGCATCACCCCCGTGGTACTGCGGCTCGGCGGGATCTACGGCCCCGGCCGGACGCGACTGATCGACCAGGTGCGCGGCGGAAGCGCGGTAATTCCCGCCGCGTCGCGCTTCACCAACCGTATCCACCGCGACGACGCCGCCGCGGCAATCGTCCATCTGTGCACTATGGACACGGTTCCCGCGCCCGTGTATCTGGGCGTGGACAACGAACCGGCCGAGCTCGGCGAGGTGCTGGGCTTCCTGGCCGCGGAGCTGGGACTCCCCCGGCCGGCGTCGGACTCTGCTGGCGCGGCGGACGGCGCTTCGGCGGGCGGGGTCTCGGCGTCGGGCGGCACTTCGGCGGGGGGCACTTCGGCGGGCAGGCCTCCGGCGTCGGGCGGCGAACCGTCGCGGGGCGGAAACAAGCGAGCTAGCAACGGACGGCTCCGCAGCACCGGTTTCGAGTTGCAGTACCCAAGTTTCCGAGAAGGCTACCGGGCCGTTCTGGCCGGCAAAGGCGTCCGGCACCCGTAAGTCCTGATTTGAAATTCACCACCCACTTCTCTGAGGGGAACCATGGATCTTCAGCACATTATCGAGACGGCCGGCCGCTTCATGGACTTCGCCGGGGTGGCCGTTATGGTAATCGGCGCCCTCGTGTCCATCCCCATGGCGCTGCGGGGATTCCAGCCGGAACGCCTGCCGGCCGGCTCCGCGCGACTCTCCGTCTACCGCTCCTACCGGCAACTGCTGGGCCGCTCCATCCTCCTCGGGCTCGAACTGCTCGTCGCGGCCGACATCATCCGTTCAGTCGCCGTCACACCAACCTTCGAGGGCGTCGGCGTGCTGGCCATTATTGTGCTCATTCGGACCTTCCTGAGCTTCTCGCTCGAGCTTGAAATCACCGGGCGCTGGCCCTGGCAGACTAAGCGCGAGCATTCCTCCGACTCTTCCGCGGCTGGCTGAAACCCTTCCGGGTGGCACGGCGCCCGGCTAGGCTCGCGCCATGACTGACTACGCGCGTTCCCGTGCCTCCAAAGCCACCGAGCTGCTCCGTCTCCACCAAGCCCCGGAGATCCTCCAAGTCATCAATGTCTGGGACGCGATCACCGCGAAAGTGGTCGGCGACGTTCCTGGTACCAAGGCGTTGGCCACGGCCAGCCACTCCATCGCAGCGTCCCGCGGCTACGAAGACGGCGAGAAGATCCCGGTGGACGAGATGATCGCCGCCGTCGGGCTGATTGCCGCCGCTACGTCGCTGCCCGTCAGCGCTGACCTCGAAGCGGGCTACGGGAACCCCGGGGAAACGGTGCGCAAGGCGATCGGGGCCGGCGCTGTCGGAGCCAACATCGAAGACCAGATGCGCCCGCTCGCCGATGCCGTTGCGCAGATGCGTGCTGCGGTGCGTGCAGCCGAGGCTGAGGGGATCGAGTTCGTCCTCAACGCCCGCACCGACGCCTTTTTGAAGGGCAAGGATCGGGACCCTGCCGCGGTACTGGCCGATGCCATTGAGCGCGGCCGTGCCTTCCTCGAAGTGGGTGCGACCACGGTGTTCGTGCCGGGCCTGCTGGACGAGGCTACCGTCACCGCGCTGGTGGAAGGGATTGGCTGGAACAAGGTGTCGGTCATCAATGTGCCCGGTTCACTGGCTCCGGCCAAACTGCAGGAACTTGGCGTTGCCCGCATTTCCTACGGCCCGTGGACCCAGCGCGTGGCGCTGACGGCGTTGGCCGACGCGACGGCGGCGCTGCTAGCAGGCGGGTCTCTTCCTGAAGGCACCCGGGCACTGAACTGACCGGCGTGTTTTCCTGACGTTCTCACCATGGCGACTCACCATGGCGACTCACCCTGCCAACCGAAGGGAGCTGATCCGATTGGACGTAGATCCTTGGCCGGAGTCACCCGAGCTTCCGGCGCCGATCATTATGGACCAGCGATGGATGGACGCAGTCTTCCTGCACTGGCGCATCCCTGAGGCAGTGGCGGCGGCGTACATGCCACCGGGCGTCGCGCCGGACATCTTCGACGGATCGGCCTGGGTGGGGCTGATCGGCTTCCGCATGCAGCGTGCCGGGCTTGGCCGCGGTCCTGGCATCCCCTATTTCGGAAGCTTCAACGAGATCAACGTGCGCCTCTACTCCCGGGAGCCGGACGGTGCTCGGGGTGTGGTTTTCCGCAGTCTGGATGCTTCACGCTTGGCAGTGGTGCTGGCAGCGCGGGCGGCCGGGATTCCCTATGTGTGGTCGCGGACGAGCTTCCTTCATTCTCCGGATTCCGCATTGGATTCCGAGGGGCGCACCGCTTTCGCTGCCGCTGGGTCGGCCGGAGCCGGAGGGACCGCTGGGTATTCCGTGCGCCGATTCCGGGGCGGCGCCCGGAGCGACTTCGCCGTCGTCCCGAAGCCCGACGACGAAGCGACCGACGCGCTGTCCATCCACCTCACGGCACGGTTCGGCCTGCATTCTCGATTCAAGAACCGGACCCTGTACATCCCCAATACGCACAGTGCATGGCCGTTGTACCGGGCGCAATTGACCCTACTTCAGGACGACCTCGTCGGCGCGGCCGGCATCCATGTCGCTGGACCACCGGAGTCCGTGCTGTATTCGCCGGGAGTCCGCACCCAGTTTGGCTGGCCACGAGTCCTGAATCCCGTCTCCTGAGTACTGCCCGGTGGCAGGAAATCGGCGGGCCTCCGGTCCTACCCATGAGCGGGCTAAAAATGTCACACCCCTTTGTCAGACTCTAGTTATGGAAGCCGTCAGGGATTTCATTGCTTGCCAGGAAGAAGGGCAGGACACGGACCGGGGCCCAGCCCCGGTCCAGCAACCCAGTGTGGACGGGATTGACGGCTTGGACGGCGCGCTGACCGCGTTGCAGGCGTTGACTGCGACGGCGGAACAGGACGCGGGGTCGTGGGGATTCCGAGCCGCGTCGGACTTCGCCGGACGGGTGGAGGAGTTCTCGCGCACGGTGGAGTTTCTGCAGCTGGTGGCGGCTTCGGCTGTGGACCGGACCCGGAAGCAGTCCGCGGCCGATGCCGGGGCCGCGGGGGCTGTCACCTCGTGGACCACGGGCTGGCGGGAGAGCCCGGCCGGCTGGGAGACCGGCGGATCC
>NZ_JBFTZV010000016.1:0-120984 GCF_056406615.1 Arthrobacter sp. P1_B3
GCCTCGGCGAGCCCGTCCAGGCAACCGTCCGCCACGCTCCGCAGCGGATCGGCCTCACTCACGGGGTCGGCGCCGGGCGGATCGGAGCGGTCCGCGCCGGCCCCGATCAGGCCAGCAAGCGCGGCAGCGGACGCGGCGACGGCCTCCACGGCCGCCCTGCTCTCCGCACTCCATGCTGTCCTGCTGTGAGCTGTCCTGCTGTCCATACCCACAGCATCTCAGGACGCACCGACAATAAAGATGACACTGTCTGCAATGCAGCGCGACGCCGGCCCCGGCCAAGGCACCGAGACTGGTTTACGGTCTAGAGGCTGAGGCCGGGTCGCTGAGCTCCCCGTCATGATCCGGCAGATCCGGGAAATGCCTATCGGAGGTACCGCCCAACGCAGAACGGCGGCCACCACTCCCCCAAGGTGTGGCAGCCGCCGTCGCTAGCGTCTGATTGTGGTTACTCCGACGGAACGAGCACCTTCAGTTCGAAGCCTTCGTAGCCCGCGTCGCGGACTTCGGCAAGCTTGTTCCGGTAGTTGCCAAGGCCGCCAAGGTAGAACATGACCGTCTTCTTCTTGCCCGGGATGTTGGCACCGAAGATCCAGGAGTCGGCCTTCGGGAAGAGCGTCATGTCGGCAATCTGCTGGCAGGTGACGGTCCAGGCTTCTTCGGCCTCGGCCGTCGGCTCCACGGACGCCACCTGGCCGGTTTCGGCGTCGTTGATCAGCTGGGAGATCCACTCAACCTGGGCCTCGATGCTCGGCGGCAGGTTGGTGAAGGGGCCGTTGGGGCCCAGGATCATAAACATGTTCGGGAATCCTGCGGTGGTGACACCGAGGTAGCTGGTGGGACCGTCCTTCCAGTGCTCCTGGATGGTCTCACCATTGCGGCCACGGATGTCCATCCGCGTGTAGTTTCCGTCGACGGCGTCGAAGCCGGTGGCAAAGATCAGCACATCGAGCTCGTGCTCCACCCCGTCCGAGGTCCTGATGCCCTTGGGGGTCAGCTCGACGATCGGCGTCTCCTTCACCGATACCAACTCGACGTTGTCCCGGTTGAACGTGGCGTAGTAGCCGCTGTCGCAGAGGGGGCGCTTGGCGTAAAGATCGGTGGGAGTAAGCTTGCGGGCCGTCTCCGGGTCCTTGACGATCTCGGCGATCTTGCCGCGGACAAATGATGCGGCGGCTTCGTTGGCTTCCCGGTCCGTGGCGATGTCGCCGAACGTGTTGAACATGAAGCGGAACCCGCCGCCTTCTTCCCAGGCTTTCTGGAAAACGGCCCGGCGGTCTGTTTCGGAGACGCTCATGGCCGGCACGGTGCTTTCCTCGAATCCGAAGGCGACGCCGGAGCCTCGGACCTGCTCCCAGATTTTTCCGTAGTCCTTCTTGACGGAATCGACGTACTCCTGCGTGACAAGGGTGTTGCCGACCGGAACGCTGTACTGCGGGGAGCGCTGGAAGACAGTGAGGTGTCCCACCTTGGGCGCGATCGCGGTGATGATTTGCAGGCCGGTGGATCCGGTGCCCATTACTCCGACCCGCTTGCCTGTAAGGTCCACTCCTTCGGGCCACGCACCTGAGTGGTAGATCTTGCCCTCAAACGAGTCGATGCCCGGGATCTTGGGAACATTGGTGGCCGAGAGCAGGCCGAGGCCGTTGACAATGTACTTCGCGGTGATGGTTTCGCCGGTGTCGGTGCCGATCACCCATCGGTTAGTCGATTCGTCGTACCGGGCGGAAGTGATTCCGGTATTGAGCTGGATGTCCTTGCGCAGTTCGTACCGGTCCACGACGTGTTCCAGATACTTGAGGATTTCCGGCTGGGTCACATACTTGTGGCTCCAGTTCCATTCGTTCAGCAGTTCGTCGTCGAACGAGTAGCGGTACACGAAGCTCTCGGTGTCCGACAGGGCACCCGGGTACCGGTTCCAGTACCAGGTGCCGCCCACGCCACCGGCGCGGTCGAAGGCGCGGACGCTGAGGCCCAGTTCGTTGCGCAACTTGTGCAGCATATAGATGCCGCCAAAGCCTGCGCCAACGACGACGGCGTCGAGTTCAGTGCTGGGGGCGGTGCGCCCCTGCTCTTCAGCCATGATGAAATACTCCTTTGTGTTTCAGGTCTTGTGTTGTGAAGTGGCCGGGCTCAGTACGGTTCAGTACTTGTACCAGCCGGCGATGCGGGCGAGTTCGGCGTCGGCGACTCCGGAGTTACCGGCCAGGAACGGGTAGACGTGCTGCTGGCCTTCGCCGATGGAGAGGGTCACGTCGACGCCGGCCGCTTCGGCAAGTGCGTTCAGCCGGGTGGCGTTGTCGAGGAGGGATTCGGCCGAGCCTGCGGTCAGGTACAGGCGGGGGAACCCGGTGAAGTCGGCATAGAGAGGGTTGGCCAGAGGGTTCTGCGGGCTCACGGAAGCTCCCAGGACACCGGCAATCATGCCCTCGAGCAGCGGAGCACTAATCAGTGCGTCCGTGGCGTCGTTGGTGACCAACGTTTCGCCCTTGTTCTCCATGTCCAGCCATGGTGAGAAAGCGATGACCTGGCCGGGAAGCGGTTCGCCCTGCTCCTTGAGCGCCAACGCTATGGCGATCGCCAGGTTGCCTCCGGCAGAGTCACCGACCGTGGTGATGTCGTGCGGGTGGATTCCGCTCTCGACGAGGGCCTTGAACACGGCCACGCCGTCTTCAACCTGGGCCGGGTGCGGGTGCTCGGGTGCACGGCGGTAGTCAGGGACAAACGTGACGACGCCGACTGCCTTGGCAACGTGGCCGGCCAGCTTGCGGTGGCTTGCGGCGGACCCGACCGCGAAGCCGCCGCCGTGGGTGTAAAGCAGCACCTTCGTTCGGTCCGCGCCTTCCGGGAATGCCCAGATGCCCGGGACGCCGCCGACGACGTCTTCCTTGTACGTGACCGCTTCGGGTTCCCGGGTGGGCTGGTGCCACTCGTCGAACATGCTGCGGAAAAGCCGCATGGTCAGGTCCGGGGTGGTGGCCATGATTTCGGACCAGTCGGCGTACAGGTCACGGAGGGGGTCGGTCGCCTGAACTGTTTCAGTGACGTCTGCGTCGGTTGAGATTGACATCTCATACTCCTTCGTATGGAGAACATCCCGGGAGTGGCCCGGAGGTGAAGTGGATCGGAATCCTGGTGCGATTTGCCGCTAGATATAGCGTGGATCACATCTGTGTCGGCTCAGTGTTCCACTTTGAAACACCGGGCCGGGTCAACGGTTGCAGCCCGTGGAGAGCAGGCGCACTGCGCCCTTGGAAGCCTGGGAAGCCGCTGTACCGGGTGCCCCAATGAGCCCGTAGATGGCTGCTGCCAGTCGGCTGACCGGGTGACGTCATGCGTGATGAAGTGAGCGGAACCTCCGGCGTCCGCTGATCTCCTCGGCCACTGCCTTCCCGGCGGCTTCCCTGACGTCGGTGACAACGACTTTGGCCTCTTCGGCGGCGACTAGCAGCCTCTTCGGTACCGACGAGAAGTGCGTGCGACCTGCCCATGGACTATTGCCGCCTGCGCATAAAAGGGGCCGCGATTTAGTATTGGATACTTATCAGAACCGGTGTCATTCTTGAATCAATACAGTCTGCGCAACGATGCGAGGTCACCATGCACGCTTTTGCCGTTTTCCAAGACAGCCCCGAGATCCAGGACATCGAACTGCCGGACCCCGTGCCGACAGGAACCGAAGTCCTCTTGAGGGTCATCCGTTCCGGCGTGTGCCACACGGACACCCACCTTCGCGAGGGCTCCTACGATCTAGGCAGCCGGGGGGCCCTGAAGCTGGTTGACCGCGGCGTCACCTACCCGCTGGTCATGGGGCACGAAGTCGTCGGCGTCGTCGAGCAGGTCGGGGACAGCGTGCACGGGTCCAAAGCCGGGGACATCAGGCTGGTCTATCCGTGGATCGGCTGCGGCCATTGCCGGGATTGCCTTGCCGGCCGCGACAACGTCTGCGCCAACGGTCGCAACCTCGGAGTCGCGGAGCACGGAGGCTACGCCGAGAAGATCCTGGTCCGCGACGAAAAGTACCTGGTGGATATCGAGGGCCTGGACCTCAGCTGGGCGGCCACGCTGGCCTGCTCCGGGCTGACGGCCTTCAGCGCCGTGAACAAGGTCCTTCCGCTTGGACCCGACGAACCCGTCGTGGTGATCGGCGCCGGCGGAGTGGGGCTCACTGCCATCGCGACCCTCAGCGCGCTGGGGCACAAGGCCATTTGCGCCGTCGACCTTTCCGAACGGAATCTCGAGCTGGCGCGGCAGGTTGGCGCCACGATCACGGTCCAAACCACAGATCAAGGCCTCAGCGCGAAGATCGTCGCGGCCACCGACGGCCCCGTGGCAGCGGTGATTGACTTCGTGAACAACAGCCAGACGGCACCGGTAGCCTTCGACTCCCTGCGCAAGGGCGGCCGGCTGATCCAGGTCGGGCTCTTCGGCGGAGAACTGACGGTACCCACCGCGCTCATGGCCCTCAAGATGCTCACGATCCAGGGCAGCTTCGTGGGGACCCCGGAGGAGCTGAACCAGCTCATCGCCCTGGCCAAGCAGGACGCCATTCCCCACATCCCGATCATCGATGCCGAGCTCTCCGCCGAATCTGTTGGCGAGAGCCTGGACAAGCTGACGCACGGTAGCGTCCCCGGACGCGTTGTGCTGCGTGCGGCAGTCGGAGCCCGGGGCTGACCAGCCATGCAAAATCCCCGGAAGGTGCCCGATGATGCCCTGCGCGTTGCCCGGGAACATCTCATCCGCCGTGGCCTCCGGGATGGGATCCAGCTGACGGAAATCGTCTCCCCTGATATTGAAAACAGCTGGCGCCGCTCTATCGGTGTGGAGGCTTCGGCAAGGCCTGAGGCATTCCTGTTCGTCAACGATTTCGATCCGGACGGAATCCTTATCCGGGCGGCCAAGAGCGTGATGGACCACTGGCTGGAAAGCCTCAACGGTATGGGCATTTCCCTATTCCTCAGTGACCAGTCCGGTCAGATAATTGCCCGCAGGCTCGGTGACAGGGCGCACGGCAACCGGTTCGACGAGGCATTTGCCGCCGAAGGATTCAGTTTCTCGGAACGCTCTGTCGGCACGAATGGGCTGGGTACCCCCATCGAAGGGCGCCAAGCCGTGTTTGTCCGCGGAGCCGAGCATTTCAACGAGGCACTGGCACCCCTGTCGTGTTCCGGGGCACCGATCCTGCACCCCGTCACACGCCGGGTGATCGGGTCCATTTCCTTCGCCTGCGATACCGGTTTGGACAACCCGCTCATGCTGGCCATGGCCCGGGAGGCCGGCAGCCAGATCGAACGTCGATTGCTCGATCTCGGCAGCGCAACGGGACTCGCCCTGGGGATGTCGCAACTGCGTCTGAGCTCCTCCACGGCCCCGGTCATCATGCTCGACGCCCAGGCAGTCATGACCAACGTCTCCGGCCTGGCCGTTATGAGCAGCGAACTGCACACCACCTTGTGGGAACAATTGCGTGGCCTTGAGTGGACCGGCGCCAAACAAACCATCGAAATTCCGTCCCTGAACGTGGATGCCACGGTCCAGCGAATTGACGATTCCGGCGGGAGTTCGGCCTTCGCCCTGGAGCTCTCCCGCATTCCGGACGCCGCCAGTAATCCGCGGAAGGCCGAGCCAGAAGGGTCCGGCGGCAATTCCTCGGGCGTGGGAGCAGCGTTTCCACACGTCATGCGCAATGCCTTTGACCGGGCAGGTCAGGGGCCCGGGGCGATTGCCGTCTGCGGGCAGGGCGGCTCCGGCAAGCTCCACCACACACTCGCCTGGCTCAATGGGCAGGACTCCGGTCCGAACCCGCTCATCCTCGATGCCTGCCTGCTTCCCGGGGAAAAGGACGCCACCTGGTTCTCTGACTGCCGCGAGGCCATCGCAGTAGGCCGAAGCGTTGTCCTGCGGCACCTTGAGGATCTTCCCCGGAGCGAGCTGAACAGGCTCAAGGCCCTGGATGCGGCGGTGCGCCAGCGGCCGGATGGGCCGCCGACAGCCACTGCCGCTCCTTCTCCGGCCCGCCTGGTTCTTACTATGAATCCCGAGGCGTGCCCGGACTTCGTCTCGGACGTGGTGTCCCAAATCGCTGCGCGTGTGGATGTGCCGTCCCTATCCGCGACCAAGGAACGCATCCCCGTGCTGGCAGCACATTTCCTGGACGCGGCCGCACCTGCAGACAGGTCCACACTCTCCGCAGTGGCACTGCAGGGACTCATGCGCTGGCGGTGGCCTGGGAATGTTGCCGAACTGCGAGCCACCCTCGAGTCGCTGTCGCGAGCACATCCCGGACGCGTACTGCAAGCCAATGACCTCCCTGAACATCTCAGGAACACGGGCAGGCGCAAGCTCTCCAAACTCGAATCCCTTGAGCGCGACGCGATCGTAGCCGCACTCGAACACAGCGGGGGGAACCGCTCGGTCGCCGCGGAATCCTTAGGCATGGGCCGAACCACGCTTTACCGGAAACTCCGCGTTCTGGGGATCGAGACACCCGAGTCCATGGCGACCTGACGTGTCATCCGGCGCGGGGCAGGATCCTCTCAGCCAACTCCAGGACCGCCCGCAAGGCAGGGCTGGAGTTATCCCGGCGCCAGGCCATACGCAGCTCCACCGGAATCGTCTTGTCCACAAGCTTCACGAAACGCACATGGGAATCCGTCACCGATTCAGCCACGGAGGACAGCGTGAGCGTGCAGCCCACCTCCGCCGCTACCAGTGAGAGTGCCGTCCAGGAATCCGGGACTATCTGAACGATGTCGAGCTCGAACCCGGCGGCGTGCGTAAGCCGGCGGAGCCGGTCGTTCAACACGGCCCCTGCATGCGGCGGCAGCGAAACAAAGGTGTCGCCTTGGAAGTCAGCCATCCGGGCCTCGGCGGCATCGGCCAGGCGGTGGCTTGCCGGTACGGCGACGACGAGGTCCTCCGCCGCAAGCAGCCGCGTTTCGATACCGGCAGCAATGTAGTCCCAGCGTCCGAGGGCGATGTCCATGTCGCCACTGAGGACACGGTCCATGGCGGGCTGCGCAAAATTCTGGCTGAAGAGCTCGATCTGGATACCCGGGTGGTCGCGCCGGACCTCCCGGGCGAGCCGGCCCACGAGGGTGTGGGTAGAGGCGCCGGCATAGGCAACCCGGACGCGCCCGACTTCTCCCTTGTCCGCGGCACGGACCGCGATGCTCGCCCGGCGCGTGGCATCGATGATCTCCGTTGCCGGTCCGATGAACGCTTCTCCGGCGCCCGTGAGCTTGACGCTGCGGGTGCTTCGGTCGAACAGGCGGGTTCCCAGCTCACGTTCCAGCTGCTGGATACTGCGGCTGACCGGAGGTTGCGCCATGTGCAGTTTTTCTGCGGCACGGCCGAAGTGCAGCTCTTCTGCCACCGCCAGGAAGGCGCGGATCTGTTGGATTTCCATGCAAGTGATTATTGCACCTGACGCAACAAAAGGGCCATTAATAAGTATTGGACGGATAGCAATGCCGTCCGTCATGGTGGATGGAGAGAACACTATGCGAGGAGCCCATTGATGGACAGCCAACACTCCGCCACCTCTGAGACGTCGGCATTCGGCCGCAGTTCAGATGGTCCGCTCAGCGGCATCCTGATCGCAGATTTCGGCAGGGTGCTGGCCGGGCCGTACTGCACCATGCTGCTGGCCGATCTCGGCGCCACCGTCATCAAGATTGAGAGCCCGGCCGGTGACGAGACCCGGGCATGGCGCCCGCCCACCCGCGGAAATGACTCGACGTACTTCCTCTCGATCAACCGCAACAAGACCTCGATCAAGCTCGACCTTCGCGATCCGGACGACCGCAGGACGGCCCAGCGCATCGCGGAACGGGCCGACGTCGTGGTCGAAAACTTCAAGCCAGGTGACCTGGTGCGCTACGGGCTGGACTACGACACCGTCGCCGCGACCAATAAGGACGTTGTCTACGCCTCGATCACGGGCTTCGGGACCGCCGGCGGCGCACAGCTCCCCGGCTACGACCTGCTGATCCAGGCGCTGTCCGGACTGATGGACCTCACCGGGGCGCCGGACACCGAGCCCTTCCGATCCGGAGTTGCGGTGTTCGACGTCATCACCGGCCTTCATGCCTGCATCGGCATCCTCGCTGCCCTGCGGCACCGGGACCGCATCGGGGAAGGCCAGCTGGTGGAAATGAACCTGATGTCCTCCGCGCTCTCCGGCATGGTGAACCAGACAGCGGCAGTGGTGCTGGGTGGAACCGCTCCGGCCAGGCTGGGCAACGAACACCCAAGCATCTACCCGTACGAACCTTTCGACACCGGCGACGGGAAGCTTGTCATTGCGATCGGCAACGACTCCCAGTACCGCACCTTCTGTGCCACCATCGGCCGGCCGGAGCTGGCCGTGGATCCGCGTTTCGAGAAGGCGCCGCTGCGCAGCGCCAACCGAACGGAACTGCGGCCGCTCCTGGTGGAGTGCCTCTCCACCCGGACCGCCTCCGAGTGGTTCGACATCCTCACCGAAGCGAAACTGCCCTGCGCACCGATCCAGGATCTGAAGGCCGGGATCGAGTTCGCCGAGCGGATCGGCCTTGAGCCCGTTGTGACGGTGGGCCACGGAGAGAATGCGCAGCCCGGCGTGCGCAACCCCATCCGGCTGTCCAAGACCCCGGTGAGCTACGACCTCACACCGCCCGACCTGGACAGCGGCGCGGAGCTGGTGCGGACCTGGCTCGGCGCGGACGAACACGTTTTGGCCGGCGCCATTGCCGGCACTCCCACACGATCCCCACAGGAGCACTGATGACCACCGCAACGGACCTGTCCGTCAATTCCGATTTCTATGTCTTGGACGACTACCTCAACGACACAGACCGTGCCCTGATCGCCCGGGTCCGTTCCTTTGTCGAGCAGGACGTCACCCCCATCATCAACGAATACTGGGAGAAAGCGGACTTCCCGTATCAGCTGGTACCAAAGTTCGCGGAGCTGGGCATCATCGGCACCGCCATCCAGGGCTACGGCTGCCCGGGCCTCACCCGGCTGCAGACCGGCCTCGTCGCGATGGAACTCTCCCGCGGGGACGGGAGCATCAACACCTTCAACGCGGTCCATTCAGGCCTGGCGATGGGCAGCATCAACCTGCTCGGCAGCGACGAGCAGAAACAGCGCTGGCTGCCGCCCATGGCCAAACTGGAAAAGCTGGGCGCATTCGCGCTGACGGAACCGGCGCACGGCTCGGACTCTGTGGCGCTGGAAACCTCAGCGCGGCTGGACGGCGACCATTACGTCATCAACGGATCCAAACGCTGGATCGGGCTGGGCCATGTTGCGGACCTCGTCATCATCTGGGCCCGGGACACCGCGGACCAGAAGGTGAAGGCGTTCGTCCTGGAAAAGAACGACGACGGCACCTACCCCGCCGGCTACCACGCCGAGGCCATCACGGGAAAGATGGCGAAGCGGGCCATCCAGCAGGCACAGATCGAGATCGAGGGCCTGCGGATCCCTG
Organism: Arthrobacter sp. P1_B3; assembly: GCF_056406615.1. NCBI lineage: Bacteria > Bacillati > Actinomycetota > Actinomycetes > Micrococcales > Micrococcaceae > Arthrobacter > Arthrobacter sp. P1_B3. The sequence continues at coordinate 9,479 of NZ_JBFTZV010000016.1, forward strand.
CGGAAAACCTGCTGGCCAAGTCGAAGTCCTTCCGCGACGTCGGAGCGGTGCTCAACACCACCCGCAGCACCGTGGCCTGGGAATCGCTCGGCCATGCCACTGCCGCCTACGAGATGGCGGTCAAATACGCCCGGGAACGCGTCCAGTTCGGTCACCCGATTGCCAGCTACCAGCTGGTGCAGAACAAACTCGCCAACATGCTCGCGGACCTCACAGCCATGCAGCTGATCTGCTTCCGCACGGCGGCGCTTCAGGACGAGGGCCGGCTCAGCAACGAGCAGGCTTCCCTGGCCAAGATGTTCACCGGGGACAAGGCACGAACGCTCTGCCGGGATGCCCGGGACATGTTCGGCGGGAATGGAATCCTGCTGGAAAACCATGTGGCCCGCCACCTGACCGACATGGAAGTGGTCCATACCTACGAAGGTACCGACTCCATCCAGTCACTGATCCTGGGGCGGGAAATCACAGGCGTCTCGGCCTTCTCCTGATCTGTTTCGTTTTCTCTAGAACAAAGCACGGCCATCCGCACTGGATGGCCGTGCTTTGTCGTTAAGGGCTCACGGGTTGTAAGCAGGCCTGGATGCCGCCGGTGTTTCAAAGTGGAACACCTGTGAGCTACACCACACTTCTATGGTGGAAGAAGGCACAGCGCGGCGGTTACACCAGAGCCCGCTGCCGCACGAAACACCGCGCAAACGACGCCTGCGTCGTGCGCTCCCCCAAAGGCACGAGGCCACACTGGCCGGCAATTCCCCCCAACGGTTCTGTTTCAAAGGAGAAACAAATGACAAGCACAACAGCATCGCGGCCCGCGATGACTCCCCGCCGAGCAGCGATAGCCGCGCTCCTCGGCAGCGCCCTCGAGTACTACGACTTTTTCGTGTACGGCGCCGCGGCCGCCCTCGTCTTCAACGTGCTGTTCTTTCCATCCGGCGACCCCACCGTTGCGCTGATCGCATCGTTCGCCACCTTCGCGGTGGGCTACGTGGCACGGCCTGTCGGTGCGGTGGTGATGGGACACTTCGGCGATCGAATCGGCCGCAAACGCGTCATGCTTGCCACAGTCGTCATGATGGGCATCGCATCCTTCGCCATCGGCTGTCTCCCGACGTACGACCAGGTAGGCCTGTTGGCTCCGGCACTGCTGGTGGTCCTGCGCGTGGTTCAAGGCTTCTCCGCGGGGGCCGAGTCGGCGGGAGCCTCAACATTGACCGTTGAACATTCCCCGGTCGGGCGCCGTGGGTTCTTCACCAGTTTCGTTATGGTTGGCTACGCAGTCGGCTGCTCGCTGGCGACCATCGTATTCCTGCCGGTGGCGCTCCTGCCCGCCGAACAGCTCTACAGCTGGGGCTGGAGGATTCCGTTCTGGCTCAGCGCCGTCGTCGTCGTTATTACCTACTACGTGCGGAGCCACCTGGACGAAACGCCGGTGTTCGCCGAGGCGAAGGAAGAAAGCGCTGTTCGCAAGCTGCCGCTGAACGACGTGTTCAAGCATCACTGGCGCGACGTGATCCGTGTCGCCGGAGCATCACTGATGGCAGCGATGCAGACTTTGTTCGCTGTGTTTAGCCTTTCGTACGCAACTTCAGTCGGGGTGGACCGGAGCGCGATGCTCGCCATCATCTCCGGAGCAATTGCCCTGTCGATTGTCACCATCCCGGCGGCCGGCTACCTCTCCGACGTCATCGGCCGGAAGCGAACCATGCTGATCGCCTCTGCGGGCTGTTCGCTCACGATCTTCGGGTATCTTTGGGCGATCTCGACGACGGATATCTTGCTGATCGCGATTTTCGCGTTCCTCAACATGTCACTGTTCTTTAGCTGCTATAACGGCGTGTGGACGTCGTTCTTCGCCGAGCAATTCCCGGCACCCGTTCGGTTCACTGGCATGGCCGTCAGCAACCAGCTCGGCAACCTCCTGGCCGGCTTCGCTCCGATGGTCGCTGCAATTCTCCTTAAGCCTGGCCCGTCGGGCTGGCTTCCGGTGGCAATTTTTGGCGCCGTAGCCGCCGGAATCGCCGCGATCGCGGTGATCGGACTGCGCGAGACGTCCAAGACCCCGACGGAACTGCTCGGTGGCCCACGAGCGGCGGACCACGCGCGTCAATTGGACTCCGCCACAGCCTCCTGATCCCGCTCCCCCGCGGCGTGTCCCCGTTGGCCATCATCCGGCTCACCCGTCTGCAGAATCGGTTCCCAGCAGTGAACGCGCCTGGAGGATTGCCTGTTCGACGTCGTCGTTGAGGTCTCCGGTGGGCAGTGAGCCGAGTTCACCGCGGAGCAGCCCGACATCCTTGAGCAGCAGATCGTACTGGACGTCGACGAGGTTATCGCTCATCCAGCTCTGTCCGGTCGACACGCCTACCACCTCGAAGAGGTCCGAGGCGGGTACTCCGTGCTCGGCTGCGAGGTTGAGCATCCGTGCGGTGGCGGCCAGGTTGTAGGTGGCCAGGGCGTTGTTGAGGAGTTTCACCAGTGCGGGCTGGCCGTAGGACTGCATCCGGAAGACACGGCCGGAGATGTCGGCCAGCAGTTTGTCCTCGGCCTCAGTGGGGGCGGGTCCTGCGAGGAAGATGGTCATCGTGCCGTGGCGTGCCCCCTGGGGGCCGCCTGAGACCGGGGCCTCGAACGCGCGCCAGGAGCCGGGGGCCGAGGAGAAGATCCTGCGGGCGTCCGCCGGCGCGAGCGTTGTGTGGACGAAGACGGTCAGTGGCCGCTCGGTGTGGGCCTGGAGGGCCTCGAACACGGACGAGACCTGGTCCGCCAACCGCACCGCAATGTGGACACTGTCCACGGACGGCCAGTCCACAGCCGCCAGGTCACTGCCGGCCGGCGATTTGTTCTCCTCCGACCACTCGCGGATGCGGTCCTGGTTGAAGTCGTAGCCGTAGACCGTCTGTCCCAGTTCGGCGAGGTGTGCGCCGATGTTTCCACCGATGGGTCCGAGTCCAATTACCAGATGCATGAGCGTTCCTTATGTGTGGGAGTTGAGGTTGTGCGGGGGGATGCCGGGCCGGACTGACGGGTTATCCAGGTTGCCAGCTGGATCGGCGGGTGTCATGAGGACGTCGGAGCGGGGGAACCGCCTCAGTCCGTGGGGGTCTCCGGGGTCAGGCCGCGCTCTGCCATGACTTCCTTGACGAGGGTCAGGGCGTTGAGCACGCGCGGGAACCCGATGTAGGGGATGCAGTGGATCAGGGCACCAACGATCTTCTCTTTTGTCAGGCCCACGTTGAAGCCGGTGTTGATGTGCAGCTTCAACTGGGGCTCGGTGCCCAGGGCGACCAGCGTGGAGATGGTCACCATCGTCTGCTCCTGCTGGGTCAGGCCGGTCCGGGAGTAGATGTCTCCGAAGGCGAAGGAGACGATGTAGTCAGACAGGTCCTCGTCCAAGCTCTTGTAAGACTCCACGAGCTTGACGTGGTCGAAGGTGTTGGTGTGCTCGGAGGAGACGAGCTCCATCATGCGGTCGAGTCCGCGCTGGTATCGATCTGTGGCCATGTCGGCGCTCCTAAATTGCGTAGGGTGGTTGTGGGCGTGTCGGGTGCCGGCCTGCTTCAACCAATTTAGCAACGCTACGTTGCGTAGCGTTAGTATTAACTTTAGCGCTTCAGGCGCACAACTGGAAGGGGCGTGGATGTGGCTAGTCCCACAGGGGCGGGCGAAGACGGAATCGTCGAGGCCGCCCGACCCGCAGACACGGGTCGGCGCGCACGGACGGAGAAGTTGATTCTTGACGCCACGCGGGAGATGCTCGCGGAGGTCGGAGTCAACGGCCTGACTGTCGAGGGCGTGGCGAACCGTTCCGGCGTGGCCAAGACGACCATCTACCGCCGGTATCGGTCAAAAACTGACCTCGCCCTGGCCGTCCTGCTTGACTCGGTCGAATACCTGGGGACCACGCCGGATGTTGGGGATACCTACGCCGAACTGGCGGAAGTAGTTGACCGCACCATCGAGCTTCTTAGCTCCACCCTGATAGGCCGCATCATGCAGGGCCTCGTATCGGAGATCGCTGCGGACCCTGAGCTCGCCCTTGCTTACCGGGAGCGGGTGGTGAACCGCCGGGTGGCGGATGTGCGCCGTCTGGTGGAGCGGGGCATCTCCCGGGGAGACCTGAGGCCGGACGTCGACGCCGAGATGCTCACCGATCTCCTGCTGGGGCCGATCTACTATCGATTCTTCCTGAGTGGTTCACCGCTGGATGAAAGCTTTGGGGTCCGGCTCGTCAGCACGCTGTTTTCGCGCGGCCCCGCCCAGGGTGCATAGCTGAGATTCGCCGATGGTGCGGGGGCGAGGCCGACGTCGACGGTGTCCTCCCTTCGAAAGGGGCCCACCACTCAGATCACCTGACACGCTCCCCCGCCGTCTCCCTCTCACATGGGCGCAGCCATGTGGAGCCCGGGCAGCAGCTCAGGGTGCGCCGGGACGAAGAACGCGAAGACGATCAGCGAGACTCCAGTGATCCGGCTGAAGGCGGGTCCGTATTTCCACGTCTTCTCCAGGAAGATGACCACCGTGATCGCCGCCATCCATGCCAGGTTCATCACGCCGACAGCGATCAGCACGACCATCAGCCCCCAACAACATCCGACGCAGTACACGCCGTGGTACACGCCCACGCGGACATCCCGCAGGCGGCCCTTGTATCCGGATACGTGCAACAGGAATGCTATGGGCGACCGGCAGTGCCGGAGACAGAAATCCTTCAGCGGGGTCAGCTGGTACACGCCCGCCGCCACCAGCACTCCAGCCCCCACCCAAGGTGCTAGATCCGGCGCATCCTCAGCCAGCAGCGCAGACAACGCCGCGGCCGCGTAGGCAACGACTCCAAATCCGATCCATGTCAGAAGATAACCGCCGACCAAGGCAGTTGTCCGGATGGCCCTGACCCTGCTGCTGCGTACGGCACGGATGGACCTGAGGTACGCCGAAGTGAGAGGTGCCAGCGCCGGCAACATCATGGCTGCCATCATCAGCGCCCACACGCCCAGGAAACCCCAGAGCCTCAGTCCCATGGTTCCCGCGTCTGTGGACATGTCGGCGAGGCCTAAGAAAGTGAGGTACCACGCCAGTGCAGCGCACCCGATCAACGCCAACTCACCGGCATGGTGGCTAACTGTCAGGCCACTCCTGCCCGCCACCTAAGCGGACCAGGCGAAGGGAGCCGAGAAAGAGTTCTTCCCGGCATTATCCCAAGTCATCCCGAACACGTCGACGCGGGCGGTGCTGGATGTGCCGGCTGCCAGAGTGTCGGCCGGGAATCCGATCCCGCTGACTTTCACTCCTCGTCCTGTGGGATCCAGGGGAGACACGAAGTCCTCGACCGCCATGTCGACGGCGCTGCCAATACGGACCTGGTGGATACGCCCGTCGTCGGCGTAGGCCATTTCCAGGGACTCCATTCCCGCCATTTCACCGATCAAAGGGGCGAGGCCCTCCATGGGTCCGCCGAGCTGACCACCGAAGACTCCACCGAGCGCTTCGGCCTGCTCAGCTGAGGCAGCGGCATCCATCAGAACTCCGACTTTCCAGCCCCCGTCACTCATCACGGCCGGAGTATCGGCTACTACGCAGACTGTCAGACCGCCGACGTCGACACCGTTTACTTCGCCAGTTTCCACGTGGAATGCCAAAGCCACGTTGCAGCGTTCGTTATCCGCCGGTGCGGTCAGCCCTGAAGTCGAACACGGGCAGACCATGTCGCAATTGCAATTCTCAAAATATGTACCCTCGACATGCCACGGCATTTGGGGCTCCTTTCGAAGTGGCACCCCCAAAAGAAAGTCTCCTCGCGGCCCTGAGCAGTGTCAACGCTGGGCGGCGGCCTATGCAAAAGGCCATTCTGGGCCGCCCTGCGCTTCGAACGGAGGGGTGCGACGAGCCACAAGATACCGGGGCATCGCTCCCCCGGAAACCGGCACCGACTGACCCGGGTTTCGACCCTCTCGGTCAGTTCCAACGATGCGCCACCGCGGCTAACTGGCCGGCGTCACGACGTCCTCCAGCACTGACCTGTCGAAGAAACGGAGCTCGCCCGTCGCCTGGAAAAACACTGGAACTACTGAAGTGTTCGCGTCCTTCGAGGTCTCGTAGATCTCGGGCGCGCTCCCGTGCTTTCGCGCAATGGTTCCAATCAAGTCGGTGCCGCGAACCCGGACGGTTCGATATTTATAGCTCATTTGGACCCCCTCGTCTGCCAAGGCAAACCCTACTCCTGAGAATGCATAAACTGGGCAGGTGGTAATCCTTACCGACGCATCCACCGCCACCGCCTTCCAACGCCTGCGCGAGGACCTGTTGCAGGGGATGCATGGCGCCACCTCCCGCACCGAAGCCATCGCGATGGCCCACAGCGACGGCCTGCGTTAGGCCCGGGACCGGGAGGCATCCACGATATTGGCAATCGAGATTCGTCCGGCGACGCAGTTCGAGGACGTACGAACAGTGGTTGGACCCAAGCGGCCCGATGCGACCGTGTGCTGGTGCCTGAGCTACCGCATCCCTTCCAAGCAGAACGTGCAGTTGCATGGCACGGAGCGCGGCGCGCTCATGAAGCAACTCGTGGGACAGGATCCGCCGCCCGGGGTACTCGCGTACGACGGCGACGACGTGGTGGGCTGGGCCGGCGTCCATCCACGCTCCGACACCAACTTTGCCCGCAACCGCAAAATTCCCCACGTGGACGACCTCGACGTGTGGTCGGTGTGGTGCATCCGGGTGCGGCCCGGGCACCGCGGCGAGGGAATCGCCCATCAGCTGCTACACGGTGCGGTCGACTTTGCCCGCAGCCACGGTGCGCCTGCCATCGAGGGCTACCCCGTCGACAACCAGGGCAGCCACGTCGACCTGACCATGGCCTACGTTGGCACCCGGAAGCTCTTCGAACGGGCCGGGTTCACGAAGGCTGCCGACACCGACTCCGTGATTAATGGGTTTCCCCGCGTGCTCATGCGCCTGGAACTGCCTTGATTGCAGGACGCGTCAATCCACTTAACGCAATGTCGGCCCCGTCACACCTCACGGCATAGGATCGAAACTGTGGAACTAACCGAGAGGACGCTACAGGCGGCCTTGTGGCGGGTAAGCAAGCCGCAGAAACTACTTGAGAGTATGGATCATGGCTTCGAAAAATGACCCCGAATCCGACATCGATGGGGAGTCAGGCCAGCACGGCGGCGTCCAGTCGGTGGACCGGGCCCTTATGGTCCTGGAAATCCTGGCGCGGGACGGCCATGCGGGCGTGAGCGAAATCGCCGACGAGATGGGCATCCACAAGTCCACAGTCTCCCGGCTGCTGGGTTCGCTGGTGAGCAGGGAAATGGTCCACCAGAACACTGAGCGCGGAAAGTACCAGCTGGGCTTCGGCATCCTGAGGCTGGCAAGCTCGATTCCCGGGCGGCTCAGCCTGGTCCGCGAGGCGCGTCCCATACTGGAAAGCCTGGCTGAGGAATTCAAGGAGACCGTGAACCTCGCCGTCTTGCGCTCCAACTACGCCGTCAACGTGGACCAGGCCATGGGCCCGTCAACACTAGCCACCTACGACTGGGTGGGCAGCCTGACGCCGCTCCACGCGACCTCCAGCGGAAAGGTCCTGCTGGCAGCACTGTCCGCGGACGAGCGGGACCGCGTCCTGAAGGAGACCGGGCTTCCGGCCCGGACGCCGCGGACCATCACCAACAGGAACAAGCTCGAAACCCAGCTCCTGGACGTGGCCCGAGACGGCTACGGAGTGGTCCGGGAGGAGTTCGAAATCGGGCTCAACTCGATGTCTGTGCCGGTGTACAACCATGTGGGGGCCGTGATCGGCGCAGTCAGCATTTCCGGGCCGGCCTTCCGTTTTGATCCGGAGACGGCGCCGGGACTCCTCGAAGCGCTGAAACAGGCGGGGCTGCAGATCAGCGCGAAGATGGGCTACACCGGGCATCGGTGATCGAGCCCCAAGCCGGGTTGCGGTCCTTCGCGTAGGAGCGCATCGCGGTCGAACGCGCCACGAAGGTCGCCCAGCGACCTTCGTGACGCCTTTCGGCCGAAGCGGCGTCCCGAGGGCCCCGACGCGAGCTTGCCAGTGTCGGGGAGGGACTTCCGCGCTAAGCGACGGCGAAGCGCCGCAACCCGGTGAAGCTTCAGGAACGGGGCACGATGTCCCCCACCTTCTCCTGCACCCAGTCATGGAAGGCGCCGATGTGGTGCTCGCTCGGGACCAGCACCCCGCCCTTGGCGTAGACTTTCKAGCCCATGGCCGGCTGGCACCGCTCGCAGGCGTCGAAATCCTGCTGGTTGACGCGGTGGAACAGCTCCACAGAAGCGCTGACGTCCTTGCCGCTCTCCACAACGCTGGGCACGTACAGCCAGTCGCACTCCACGATCGTGTGGTCCGCGGCCATGGGGAACATGCGGTGGATGATCACGTGGTCCGGGACCAGGTTCACGAACACTGTGGGCTTGATGGTGATGGCGTAGTACCGGCGGTCCTGGTCCTCGCTCACCCCGGGAATCAGGTCCAGCCCTTCCGAACCGTCCACCGTGAAGCCCTTGACATCCTCGCCGAATTCGGCCCCGTGGCCCACGAAGTACTGCGCAGCCAGGCCGTCAGCGAATTCCGGCAGGACCTCCGTCAGCTCCGGGTGGATAGTGGCGCAGTGGTAGCACTCCATGAAGTTCTCGATGATGAGCTTCCAGTTCGCCTTCACGTCATAGCGGATGCGGCGGCCCAGGCTGAGGTTGGCCACGTCGTAGCCTTCGATCGCCTTGAGGTCACCGAGCCGTTCCTCGATGGCACCCATAACCTCTTCTTCGAATGACGGCGGCTCATCGGCCAGGCACACCCATACGTAACCCAGGTATTCACGGATATGGACCTTCACCAGGCCGTACTCGTCCCGGTCGATGTCCGGCATCTTGGTCAGGTTGGGGGCCGCGATGAGCTTGCCCTCGAAGTCATAGGTCCAGGCGTGGTATGGGCACTGGAACGAGCGTGCGGCTTCGCCTTGCTCTTCCATGCACAGCTTGACGCCCCGGTGCCGGCAGATGTTGTAGAAGGCACGGATTCCGCCCTTGCGGGTGCGGCTGATCAGCACGCTCTCCCGCCCGATCTGGACTGTCCGCCAGGCGCCTGCCTTGTCCAGGTCGGCGGACCGCACGGCGCAGAACCACATCTGCTCAAAGATCCGCTCCTGCTCGGCCCGGAACACGGCCTCATCCACGTAGGTGTAACCGGGCAGCGTGGGAATCAGACTCGGGGCACTTACCTCAACAGACAATATGTCCTCCTAACGAACAAAAGATCAACGAAACAACGCAGCGGAAATTGTAGGGACAGGTCTCAGGAACACGGTATTCAGGACACGACGGCGGCCCCCACCAGCGCGGAGGCGTCCGCACAGGCAGCTTGCCCGCTGGGCGGGCCGAGCGGCCGGACGGGTGCAGCGAGCAGGCGCCGCCACTTGGTGAACAGCCGCGGCTGGTTCATCCCGAGGACCGCCACCGGGACATCACCGCGGTAATACACGGCAAGACAGCTGTGCGTCAGGACGTCGCCGACTTCGACCTCCAGACGGTCGTAGCCGGCGCAGTGGCCTGCGAACTGCAGCTTGACGCCATACTGGTCGGACCAGAAATAGTGTGGCTTGGCCGGCTTCGGCGCGGCGTCAGCGTCCAGCAGCGCCTCAACGGCCAGGGCCGCACGTTCCAGGGCGCCGGTCCAGTGCTCCACCCGGCGGTGAGTGCCCGCTACTTGGTCGAACCAGGCGGCGCAGTCCCCTACGGCCACGATTCCCGGAATATTGGTGCGGCCCATTGAGTCACACAGAACGCCGCCGTCGAGCGCAATTCCCGAACCGTCCAGCCAGCTGGTGTTCGGTTCGGCGCCGATGCCCACCACGACGACGTCGGCGGCCACATAGCGTCCGCCGGCCAGCCGGAGTCCGGTGACGTTGCTTTCGCCGCTATGGAAGTCCTCTATAACGGCGGAGGAAATGAGTTCCACGCCGTTGGCGGCGTGCAGCCCGGCCACGGCGCCGCCCATCTCTGTGCCGAGTTGGGCCGCGAACGGAACCGGCTTGGTGTCGATCATGGTGACTTCCATGCCACGCGATGCGGCGGCCGATGCAACTTCCGCGCCGATGAAGCCGGCGCCGATCACGGCCATCCTGCTGCCGGGCACGAGCTCCGGGGCGAGGCTCTGCGCGTCCGCGAGCGTGCGCAGCGTGAACACATTGCTCAGTCCGGCCAGGGTGGGCAGCTGCCTGGCCCTCGCGCCGGTGGCAATGACGATGCCGTCGGCCTCAACGGTGCGGCCGTCCTTAAGGACGATGGTCCGAGAGGAGGAATCCAGGGACACGGCCTCGGCACCGAGCAGCCATTCAGCCTGAAGCTCGTCGGCGTCGGATTCCAGGAAGAGGTCCGCGGCAGTGATGGCACCGAGTAGGAAGTCCTTGGACAGCGGCGGCCGGTCATACGGACGGTGCGGCTCATCGCCGATGATGACCAGCCGTCCGGTGAAGCCTTGGGCGCGGGCTGCCCGTGCGGCCGAAAGGCCTGCCAGGGAGGCTCCCACAATCGCAAGCGTCTGCACTTCGACGCCTCCTTTCAATTGCTTCTTACGCAACAAGAATCGCTATATGCAACAGAGTGATCTATGCCACGGGCACTGTCAAGGGTCTTCCTGCCGAGAAGACAAGGGTCCGCAATAGAGAGGAAAAGTCTTGACAACCCCTGTGACCTACCGCACTCTGTTGCTTATTGCGATCGCTGTTGATCCCTGCGGAACAACGCTCCGGCGGTTGCCCAGGATCCCCCTACCGGAAAAGAGGTCCATCCATGCACAAGGCATGCCCGCTCAGCGAACTGGCACCCGGGGAAGCGCTCCGCCTAAACACGTCGCCGCCCATCGCGGTGTTCCACACGGAAGACGGCGAACTTTTTGCCCTTGATGACACGTGCACCCACCAGGACGCCTCCCTGGCCGACGGCTGGGTGGAGGACTGCTGGGTCGAATGCCCGCTGCACGCCTCCAGGTTCAATTTGCGCACAGGCGGGGTGGACGCCCCGCCCGCCAAACTGCCCGTCCGCCGGCACGAAGTCAGCGTGATCGACGGCGACATCATGATCACCGAATCCGACGAGGTTCCCAACCTCCCTCCTGGCCTGACCGTGGACCGCCACGTCTAGCACCAGCCCATGAATCCGAACAAAGGACTTCCTCATGGCATTGAACAGTGACATCGGCATAGACAGCGACATCGACGCGGACACCGGCACCAACGCCCCCGCCCTCCTCCCTCCCGCAACCCTGGACACGGAGGACTGTGAGCAGCTCCTGCAGGAGCTGCGTCATACCAAGACCGAGCGGGCGGTGACGGAACGCCGGAACCGCAAGCTCACCCTCGACAAGGTCACTTTCGGAATCACGGGAGCGTGCGCCGTCGCCTTCGTGCTGTGGGGCTTCCTCGGAAGGGACAGCCTCTCTGCCACATCGCAAGGCGTTCTTGACTGGGTCATGGAGTACACAGGCTGGCTCTTCATGGTCCTGGCCTCGCTCTTCGTGGTCTTTGTCCTGTGGCTGGCCCTCGGCAAGTTCGGCAACATTCCGCTGGGCAAAGACGGCGAAAAACCCGAATTCCGCACCATCTCCTGGGTAGCCATGATGTTTGCCGCCGGCATGGGCATCGGGCTCATGTTCTACGGCGTGGCCGAACCCCTCTACCACTACGTTTCGCCGCCGCCCGGAACCGTGGATGGACGGACCCCCGCAGCCATCCAGACCGCCATGGCCACCTCCATCTTCCACTGGACCCTGCACCCGTGGGCCATGTACGCCGTGGTGGGCATCGCCATGGCCTACGGCACCTACCGCCTGGGCCGCAAGCAGCTCATCTCCGCGGCCTTCACCTCGCTCTTTGGTATCAGGATGGTTGAAGGCCCTGTCGGCAAGTTCATCAACATCCTGGCCATCTTCGCCACGCTGTTCGGCACCGCTGCCTCGTTGGGCCTTGGCGCTCTCCAGATCGGCAGCGGCCTGACGTCCAACGGCTGGGTCGGGGAAATCGGTACCCCTGTGCTCGTGGTGATCGTCGCCATCCTGACGTCCTGCTTCGTGGCCTCTGCGGTATCCGGCATCAGCCGCGGCATCCAGTGGCTGTCCAACATCAACATGGTCCTGGCCGTCGTCCTGGCCCTCATCGTCTTTGTTGCCGGCCCCACCCTCTTCATCCTGAACCTGATCCCCGCCGCGGTGGGAGACTACGCCAGGGACCTGGCGGAAATGTCCTCCCGGACCGAGGCTGTGGGAGACGAGGCACTGCGGAGCTGGATGTCCAGCTGGACCATCTTCTACTGGGCCTGGTGGCTGTCATGGACACCGTTCGTTGGCATGTTCATCGCCCGCATCAGCCGGGGCCGCACCATCCGGCAATTTGTCACCGGAGTACTGCTGGTTCCCAGCATTGTCAGCGTGATCTGGTTCGGCATCTTCGGYGGCACTGCCTTTGGCATCCAGCAGCAAGCCGACAAGACGGAGAACCCCGCCGACGGCCTCGTCAAAATGGTCGACGGCGCACCCTCCATATCCTTCGACGGCGCCCTCTTTGACTTGATCAAGAACCTGAACATGCCCGACTGGGCCACCGCTGCAGTCATCGTCCTGGCCATGGTCCTGGTGGCGATCTTCTTCATCACCGGAGCGGACTCAGCCTCCATCATCATGGCTTCCCTGAGCTCCAACGGATCCAGCGAACCCCGCCGCGGGCTGGTGATCTTCTGGGGCCTGCTGACCGGTGGGGTGGCCGCCGTGATGCTCCTTGCCGGCGGAGATGAACCGTCCGAAGCGTTGTCCAGCCTGCAGCGCATCACGATCGTAGCCGCCCTGCCCTTCGTGGTGGTGATGCTGCTGCTATGCATCGCCCTGGCCCGTGACCTGCGCCGCGATCCGCTGGCCTTGCGACAGCGGCTCGCCACAACCGTCGTCGAACGCGCCATCCGTACCGGCGTGGAACAGCACGGAGGCGTGCAGTTCGATCTGGTGACCAAGCATGAATGCGACGGGCGGTGTGCCGAGGACACGCGCTGCCCCGGCGAGGCCAAAGTCAACGATGCCCAAGTCAACGAGGCCAAAGTCAACGAGGCCCAGAGCAGCGAATCCGCCGGCGCCACCAACTAGTCGACACCAACTAGGAGTCAATCGTGACCACAATTCTTGAAAGCCGCCAAGCCGGCGCAATTCCCCCCGTGACGGCCGAGGCCGCTGCCGCCCGCTCAGCACGCGGGACCCGCACGGCCGATTTCGTCCTCACCCTGGCCTGCCCGGAGAGACCCGGCATCGTCCGGGCAGTCACCGGTTTCCTGGCCGACCGCGGCTTCGACATCGTGGAGCATCAGCAGTTCGATGACCACGTCAGCGGGAACCTCTTCCTGCGCACGGCCTTCACTGGAGGGGGTTCCGGCAACGGTGATCGGGTCCGTCGTGAGCCCGGTTTCGACGGTCTCGACTACAAGCCCGACAACAAGGACGTGGAACTCCTCACGGCCGATTTCGGGGCGACGGCCGGCGAGTTTGGCATGGATTTCAGTTTCCACGACGGCCGGCCCAAGCGGCTGCTGGTCATGGTCTCCAAGTTCGGCCACTGCCTGAACGACCTGATCTTCCGCTGGCGGGCGGGCAGCCTGGGTGCGGAGATCGCCGTCGTGGTTTCCAACCACGAGGACCTGCGGTCAATGGCCGAAAACGCGGGGCTGCCCTTCATCCACGTTCCGGTGACGCCCGGAACCAAACCGGAAGCCGAGGCGCGGCTGCTGGAACTCGTCGCCGAGTACGGCGCCGACCTGGTGGTCCTGGCACGTTACATGCAGGTGCTGTCGAACGATCTGTGCACTAGCCTGCGCGGCCGGGCCATCAACATCCACCATTCTTTCCTGCCCGGATTCAAGGGCGCCAAGCCGTACCACCAGGCCTATGACCGCGGTGTGAAGCTGGTCGGGGCCACTGCGCACTACGTGACGCCGGACCTCGATGAAGGCCCGATCATCGAGCAGGAGGTCTTCCGCGTGGACCACAGCCTGGACCCCGATGCCTTGGTGACGGTGGGCCGGGACGCTGAATCACAGGCTCTGTCCCGGGCGGTCAAGTGGCATTGCCAGCACCGTGTCCTGCTCAACAACACCCGCACCGTCGTATTCCGCTAACGCGAACCAGGAGAAACACTATGAGCGCATCACCACGCGTCGTCATCATCGGCGCCGGCATCGTCGGCACCAACCTTGCGGATGAACTCGCCAGCCGAGGCTGGAACAACATCACGGTGGTCGAACAGGGGCCGCTGGAACTGGCCGGCGGTTCCACCTCGCACGCCCCGGGCCTGGTCTTCCAGACCAACCCCTCCAAGACCATGACGGAGTTCGCCAGCTACACGGTGGACAAGCTCCTCAGCGCCGGCGGAGAGTCCTGCTTCAACCAGCTGGGCGGGCTCGAGCTGGCCACCACCGAGGCGCGGCTGCAGGACCTCAAGCGCAAGTTGGGGTACGCCACTTCCTGGGGCATCGAAGGCCGGATCATCGACCCCGACGAGTGCGAGAAGCACTACCCGCTGTTGAACACCGGCAGCTTTTCCGGCGGCAACAAGGTCCTCGGCGGCCTCTACGTCCCCACGGACGGCCTGGCCTCCGCGGCCCGCGCCGTCCAGCTGCTGATCAGCCGCACCCGCGAAGCCGGCGTGACGTACCTCGGCTCCACCACCGTGACGGGCATCGAACAGACCGCAGGCAAGGTCACGGGCGTCGAAACGGCCGACGGCGTCATCCCGGCGGACATCGTCGTGTCCTGCGCCGGATTCTGGGGCCGCGAACTCGGCAAGATGGTGGGCCTGAAGGTGCCGCTGCTGCCGCTGGCGCACCAGTATGTGAAGACCACGTCACTTCCGGAGCTGGAGGGCCGGAACGAACTGCCCAACGGCGCCCGCCTGCCCATCCTGCGCTACCAGGACAAGGACCTGTACTACCGCGAGCACGGCGACCGGATCGGCATCGGCAGCTACGCGCACCGCCCCATGCCCGTGGACATGGAACAGCTGCCCCGCGTCGGCGCGGAGGAGATGTCCGATCACCGCATGCCCTCCCGCCTGGACTTCACCATGGAGGACTTCCTGCCGGCGTGGGAGGACAGCAAGGACCTCCTTCCCGCCCTCCGCGGGGCGCAGATCGACGACGGCTTCAACGGCATCTTCTCCTTCACTCCCGACGGCGGGCCACTCATGGGCGAGTCCCCCGACGTCGAGGGTTTCTTCGTGGCAGAGGCCGTCTGGGTCACGCATTCGGCCGGTGTCGCCAGGGCAATGGCCGAGTTGCTCATCGAGGGACAGTCCCGCACCGACCTGCACGGCTGCGAGCTCACGCGCTTCGAAAAGGTCCAGACCAGCGACCAGTACGTAAGCGAAACGTCCCAGCAAAACTTCGTGGAGATCTACGACATCCTGCATCCGCTGCAGCCCAAGGAATCCCCCCGTGACCTGCGCGTCAGCCCTTTCAACGTCCGGCAGAAGGAGCTGGGAGCGTTCTTCCTGGAGTCCGCCGGTTGGGAACGCCCGCACTGGTTCGAGGCCAACCGCGGCCTGCTCGATGAGCTGCCGCCGCAATGGCAGGCACCGGAGCGGGACGAGTGGTCCGCCATGTTCCACTCCCCCATCTCGGCGGCCGAAGCGTGGAAGACACGCACCGCCGTCGGGCTCTATGACATGACGCCGCTGAAGCGGCTCGAGGTCACCGGCCCCGGGGCCATGGGCCTGCTGCAGCGGCTCAGCACGGGCAACATCGCCAAAAAGCCGGGTGCCGTGACTTACTGCCTCCTGCTGGCGGACGACGGCGGCATCCGCAGCGACGTGACCGTTGCCCGCCTCGCGGAGGAAAAATTCCAGCTGGGCGCGAACAGCAATGTGGACTTCGACTACCTGCGCGTCGAAGCCAGGAAGCAATCGTCAGCGGATCCGGCCCGGTGGGTGCACGTATCCGACATCACGGGCAGCACGTGCTGCATCGGGCTGTGGGGTCCGCTGGCCCGTGAGGTGATCGGCAAGGTCAGCGGGGACGACCTCAGCAACGACGGCCTGAAATACTTCCGGACCAAGGAGATTTCGGTGGGCGGCCTCCCGGTCACGGCCATGCGGCTCTCCTATGTCGGCGAGCTCGGCTGGGAGCTCTACACCACGGCGGACTACGGGCTGAAGCTCTGGGATCTCCTCTTCGAGGCCGGAAAGGAGCACGGCATCATCGCGGCCGGGCGCGGCGCGTTCAACAGCATGCGGCTCGAGAAAGGCTACCGGCTGTGGGGCACGGACATGACCTCCCAGCACCACCCTCACGAGGCCGGCCTGGGCTTCTCTATCGCCAAGGACAAGGAAGGCTTCGTGGGATGCGAGGCGTTGGCCGCCCGCAAGGAACAGCCGGCCACCAGGGCGCTTCGGTGCCTGACCGTGGACGACGGCACGTCGGTGGTGCTGGGCAAGGAACCGGTGTACGTCAACGGTGAAGCCGCCGGATACGTCACGAGCGCGGCGTACGGCTACTCGGTGCGCAAGCCGATCGCCTACGCCTGGCTGCCTGCCGCCGTGGGGATCGGTGATTCCGTGGAAGTTGAGTACTTCGGCAAGCGCATCGCGGCGACCGTAACGGCCGAGCCGCTCTTCGATCCCGGCATGGAGCGGCTCCGCGGCTGACGCGAACTGGGGGTTGCCGGCTAGAAGACCGGCAACCCCCAGGCCGGCGGGCCGTTCGCGCGAACAGGCAATGGCCCCGCTTCCCGCCGCCAGATGGCACTTGACGGCAGTCCCGGCGTCGGACACTGCCGTCATCTGCCACCTGGAGCAAAAGAAGCGCAACAGAATGGCCCCGCCTCCCGGACTGGATTCCAACCGGGAAGCGGGGCCGCTCTGGTAGTGCCTAGCCCACCGTGGCCGCCCCGAGCACGCCGGCGGCCTCAGCTTCCGCAGGATGCGGCACGAACCGGACGAACATCGCCTTGAAGCCGGGGGTGTTGGATTCCCTGGCCACGTTCTCCTTGTGGACCAGGGCGTTGGCTTCCGGGAAATAGGCCGCGGCGCAGCCCTTGGCCGTCGGGTAGGCCACCAGCCGGAACTTGTCCGCCTGCCGGTCGTGTCCGCGGAACGTGCTCACCACGTCCACCAGGTCCCGGTCGCGGAACCCGAGTTCGGCCAGGTCCTCGGGATGGACCATGATCACCCGGCGTCCGTCCGAGATCCCGCGGTAGCGGTCATCCAGGCCGTAGAACGTGGTGTTGTACTGGTCGTGGCTGCGGATGGTCTGGAGGACCAGGTGGCCGTCCGGCGGGGTCAGGTACTCCAGCGGGCTGACCGTGAAGCGTCCGCGGCCGATGTCCGTCTTGAAGGACCGGGTGTCCCGCGGCGGGTTGGGCAGCACGAAGCCGTTCCTGGTCCGGATCCGGGCGTTGAAGTCCTGGAAGCCCGGGATGACGCGGGAGATGTGGTCCCGGACCACGTCGTAGTCCGCGGCCATGGCCTTCCAGTTGACCGGATGGTCCTCGCCGAAGGTGGCGTCGGCCATTCGGGCGATGATCACCGGCTCGGCGAGCAGGTGCTCGGATACCGGCTGGAGCCGGCCCTGCGTGGAGTGGACCACGGACATGGAGTCCTCCACGGACAGGAACTGGGCGCCGTTGGCGTGCTTGTCGTCCTTGTCCGTCCGGCCCAGGGTGGGCAGGATGAGCGATGTGCGCCCGTGCACCACGTGCGAACGGTTCGGCTTGGTGGACACGTGCACCGTCAACCCGATCCGCTGCATCCCGGCTTCCAAGGTCTCCGTGTCCGAACACGCGAGGGAGAAGTTGCCGCCCATGGACACAAAGACATCCACGTCGTTGCGTTCGAAGGCCTCCATGGCCTCCACGGCGTCGAATCCGTGGCCGCGCGGTGAGGTGATCCCGAATTCCTTGTCCAGGGCTTCGAGCAGCCATTCCTTGGGCTTCTCCCAGATGCCCATGGTCCTGTCGCCCTGGACGTTGGAGTGCCCGCGGACCGGGCAGGCGCCGGCCCCGGGTTTGCCGAAGTTGCCCTGCAGGAGCAGGACGTTGACCATTTCCTTGATGGTGTCCACCGAGTGCGGCTGCTGCGTGACGCCCAGGGCCCAGCAGAAGATTGTGGCCTTGGACCGGATGAGCATTCCGGCGACGTCCTCGATCTGGGCCCGGGCCAGGCCGGTGGCCTGCTCGGTCTCCGCCCAGTCCAGCTCCCGGCGGGCGGTGCGGTAGGCGTCGAAGCCGTCCGTCTKCGCCTCGATAAACGCGGCGTCCACCACGGTGCCGGGGTTCCGCTCTTCTTCGGCCAGCAGCAGGTGGCCCAGGGCCTGGAACAAGGCCAGGTCCCCGCCGACCTTGATCTGCAGGTACTCGTCGGCCAGAGGTGTGCCGTTTCCGAGCACCCCGGAGAAGGTCTGGGGGTCTTTGAAGTTGAACAGTCCGGCCTCGGGCAGCGGGTTCACCGCCACCACCTTCCCGCCGTTGTCCTTGCATTCCTTCAGCGCCGACAGCATTCGGGGGTGGTTGGTGCCGGGGTTTTGTCCGACGACGAAGATGAGCTCCGAGTCGTGGATATCGTCCAGCGACACGGTGCCCTTGCCGATGCCGATGGTGGGGTTCAGCGCGGAGCCGGAAGATTCGTGGCACATGTTGGAGCAGTCCGGCAGGTTGTTGGTGCCCAGGGCCCGCGCGAACAGCTGGTACATGAACGCGGTCTCATTGGCTGTGCGGCCCGAGGTGTAGAAGACGCAGCGGTCCGGCGTGCTGGCCCGGATGTGCTCGCCGATGAGGTCGAACGCGTCGGCCCAGGAGATCGGCGAGTAGTGCGTCTCCCCTTCGCGGATCACCACGGGCTCGCTGAGCCGGCCCTGGTTACCCAGCCAGTATTCGGTCTTCCCCGCCAGCTCGGCGATGGAATGCCGGGCCCAGAACTCCGCCCCGACGGTACGCAGGGTGTTTTCCTCGGCCACCGCCTTGGCGCCGTTCTCGCAGAACTCGGCTGTCTTGCGCTTCCTGTCCGATTCCGGCCACGCGCAGCCCGGGCAGTCGAACCCGCCGCGCTGGTTCAGCCGCAGCAGCGACTGGGCCGTCCGGGATACCCCGGCCTGGGCCACGGCGCGCTCCAGCGCCACCATCACCGCCTTGACGCCAGCGGCTTGCTTCTTCGGCGGGTGGACTTCGAGCTCGTCCTCGTTGATGTCCGCGACGGGAGCGGGCTGCCGGCCGAGCTTGGGAACGCCCTTCATTGGCTGACCTTGGCCAGCGTGTCCCGCTCCGCCCCGATGGTGGTGCTGTCCCCGTGGCCGGTGCGCACCACGGTCGTTGCAGGCAGCGTCAGCAGCCGTTCGCGGATGGAAGTGAGGATGGTCGGGTAGTCGCTGTAGGACCTGCCGGTGGCGCCCGGGCCGCCGTTGAACAGGGTGTCGCCGGCGAAGACCGTCCCTTCGTCCTCGAGGTGGAAGCACGTGGATCCCGGCGAGTGGCCGGGGGTGTGGATGGCGCGCAGGGTAGCCCCGCCCGCCTGGAACACGTCGCCGTCGGCGAGGTACCGGTCCGGGTTGACGCCGGGATAGACCTGTTCCCAGAGCACCAGGTCGTCGGGGTGCAGGTAGATCGGTGCCTTCACGGCCTCCGCCACAGCCCGGGCCGCGCCGATGTGGTCGTTGTGCGCGTGCGTGAGCAGGATGGCCAGGACCTTCCGGCCGCGGACCTGGCGGATGATCGGTTCCGCGTCGTGCGGGGAGTCGATGATCACGCATTCGTCGTCGTTTCCCACGATCCAGACGTTGTTGTCCACGTCCCAGGTGCCGCCGTCGAGCGAAAACGTGCCCGAGGTGACCAGGTTCTCGATGACGACGCTCATGCGGACGCCGCCCCGTCCGCGCCGGCAACGGCCGGGCCTATTTCAACCACGGAACGCAGCACCTTGCCCTCGTGCATTTTGCCAAAGGCCTCTTCTACCTGGTCGATGGTGATGCGCTCGGTGACGAAGGCGTCCAGGTCCAGATTGCCCAGTTTGTATTGCGCCACGAGCATTGGGAAGTCGCGGGACGGCAGGCAGTCGCCGTACCAGGAGGACTTCAGGGACCCGCCGCGGCCAAAGACATCCAGCAGCGGCAGCTCAAGCTTCATCTCCGGCGTCGGCACGCCCACCAGCACCACGCGACCGGCGAGGTCCCTGGCGTAGAACGCCTGCTTGTACGTTTCGGGGCGTCCCACCGCCTCGATCACGACGTCGGCACCGTTGCCGCCGGTCAGCGCCCGGATGGCTTCGATCGGGTCTTCCTTGCTGGAGTCCACACCGTGAGTGGCACCGAGGGACTTGGCCATGTCCACCTTGTTGGCGTCGATATCCACCGCGATGATCGTCGTGGCGCCGGCCAGCTTCGCGCCGGCGATCGCCGCGATGCCCACGCCGCCGCAGCCGATCACGGCGACGGATTCGCCCCGCTTGACCTCACCGGTGTTGATGGCGGCGCCGATGCCTGCCATCACACCGCAGCCGAGCAGCCCGACGGCGGCGGGATCGGCGTCGTCGTCAACTTTGGTGCACTGCCCGGCGGCGACGAGCGTCTTCTCGGCGAAGGCCCCGATGCCGAGCGCGGGCGAGAGTTCCGTGCCGTCCTCAAGGGTCATCTTCTGCGTTGCATTGTGGGTGTTGAAGCAGTATTGCGGCTGCCCCTTGGCGCAGGCGCGGCATTCGCCGCACACGGCGCGCCAGTTCAGGATCACGCGGTCCCCGGGGGCGACTTCGGTGACGTCTGGGCCGACGGCGCTGACCACGCCGGTGGCCTCATGGCCCAGCAGGATGGGGAAATCATCGGTGATTCCGCCCTGCTTATAGTGGAGGTCAGTGTGGCAGACGCCGCAGGTCAGAATGTCCACGAGCGCCTCACCGGGTCCGGGATCCGGCACGAGAATGTTCTCGACCGAAACAGGGGCATTCTTTTCCTTGGCGATGACCGCTCTTACTTTGTGAACCATAGTTCCTGTGTTCCTTTCCTGAGTCCCCGGGGGGACTCTTTGGCGACGGACACGCGTTGCCAGTCTGGCCGACTCGTTGCGGTTCGGAATCCTCTGCCCGTCGCTCGAAGCTTTAGGCTTCGAGGGTGACGGCACGTCCCGCATACGCCTTCGTGAATTGCGT
The DNA here is from genome assembly GCF_056406615.1 of Arthrobacter sp. P1_B3. Lineage (NCBI taxonomy): Bacteria > Bacillati > Actinomycetota > Actinomycetes > Micrococcales > Micrococcaceae > Arthrobacter > Arthrobacter sp. P1_B3. Next base: position 30,667 of record NZ_JBFTZV010000016.1, read on the forward strand.
ATTACACAACGCGATTCACATAGCGCGTACTTGAAATATGGCAGTCACGACATCGGGGTGTCAATAGATGCCCACATCGGGACTACGGGCGGGCAAGCTCGTCGATCTTTCGTTCCAGCGCAGCGCGTTCGGCCGCGTTCGTGCACAGTGCGACCGCCTGCTGCAGGGCGGACTCCGCCTCCCCAAGCCGGCCGAGCCGTGTCAGCAACTCGCCCCTGACCCCAGGCAGCAGGTGCGAGCCGTTGAGTTCGCCCCGGGATGCGATCGCGTCGACCAGTTCCAGCCCGGCCGCCGGGCCCGATGCCATGGCCACGGCCACGGCGCGGTTCAGTTCGACGACCGGCGACGGCGCCAGCCTTCCCAGGGCCTCGTACAGGATGACGATCCGCTGCCAGTCCGTTTCCGCAACGGACGGGGCCACCGCGTGGCATTCGGCGATCGAAGCCTGCAGCCCGTATGCGCCGAGCCCGCGGCCGGCAGCCACAGCCTTCGCCAGCGCGGCGCGGCCGCGCCGGATCGCCGACTGGTCCCACAACCGTCGGTCCTGGTCCTCCAGGAGGACCGGCCGGCCGGACGTATCGAGCCTCGCGGGGAAGCGCGCGGCTGTCAGTTCCATCAGGGCCAGCAGGCCGAACACTTCGGGTTCCGGCGTGAGCCGCGTGAGCACGCGGGCCAGGCGGCGCGCTTCGCCGGCCAGGTCCATGCGCATCCAGGAGTCACCGCCGGACGCGAAGGAACCCTCCGTGAAGATCAGGTACACGACTTGGAGTACCGAGCCCAGCCGTTCTGGCACGTCGCGCGTTTCTGGCACGGCGAACGGAATGTGGGCGGCCGCCAGGGTCTTCTTGGCCCGGGTGATCCGTGCCTGGATGGTCGGCACCGGAACCAGAAACGCCTTCGCGATCTCGTCGGTGCCCATGCCGCCCACCACGCGCAGCGTCAAGGCGATCCGCGCTTCCCTGGACAACACCGGATGGCAGGAGATAAACATCAGCGCCAGCACGTCGTCGTCGATCGCGTCGGGGTCGAACAGGGAATCGGCTCCCGGAAGCTCCTCGGAGAGGTCGCGGGCCAGCAGGGCGTACTTTTCGTCCCGGGCGGCACGGCGCCGGAAGGTGTCCACCGCTCGGCGCCGGCCGGTGGTCAGCAGCCAGCCCACCGGCTCCGCGGGGATCCCGTTCACCGACCAGGACACGAGGGCCTCGGCCAGCGCCTCCTGTGCCAGGTCCTCGGCCAACGGGAAATCGCCCGTATAGCGGGCAAGGGCGCCGACGACGCGGGCGGACTCCATGCGCCACACCGCTTCGACGGCGGCCCTTGCCTCGTTGCTGCTCACTGCCGGTTCAGAGCTGGCCGGTTCAGAGCTGGCCGGTCTGCTCACGCCACGCGCGTTCCTTCTGGATCCATTCGTTGTCCTGCGGGAACTCGTCGATTGCGGGCACACGGCGGATCTCGGTCTTGGTTCCCGCCGTGAGGGGAGCCCGTTTGGCCCACTCGATGGCTTCCTGCTTGGATGCGACATCGAGGATGTAGTAGCCGCCGAACAGTTCCTTGGTTTCGCCGTAGGGTCCGTCAGTGACCACCGGGGTTTCGCCGGTAAAGTCCACCACGACGCCCTCTTTCGGATCATCCAGGCCCTCGGCTGCCAGCAGGACTCCGGCGCGGATCAATTCGTCGTTGAATTTGCCCATGGTCTCGAGGATTTCGTTGAAGTCGGCTTTCTCAAGATTGGCGTACGACTCGTCGGTTCCGCGCATGATCAACATGTACTTTGCCATTTCAATCTCCTAGGTTTTGGAAGGTCGCCCTCCGACCTTCTCACCCTCAGGTCGAACAACGGGAGGGTTAATCGACACAGGCCGTGAAAATTCATTGACTGTGGCCAATGGAGCCAGGCGGCCTAATGCCACGTGTGCGCTCCCCCGCCCAGCGGCCGATGCGGCCCCAGCAGCACGGTCTGGAATTCGAGACCGTGCTGCCCGTCGGGTGTCCTGCTGTCCTTTCCTAGGCGCCGTGCTGTCAGTTCGCCTCGGCGCCGACCCCTGCCCCGACGGCCGCACCGGCGAGCCGGAGCCAGGTATCCACCACGGTGTCGGGGTTCAAGGAGACGGAATCGATGCCTTCCTCGACCAGCCACTCGGCGAAGTCCTCGTGGTCGCTGGGACCTTGGCCGCAGATGCCCACATATTTGCCTCGCGCCCTGCAGGCCTTGATGGCCATACTCAGGAGCTTCTTGACGGCGGGGTCGCGTTCGTCGAAGCCGCCGGAGACAATCGCGGAATCCCGGTCCAGGCCGAGGGCCAGCTGGGTCATGTCATTGGAGCCGATGGAGAATCCGTCGAAGTAGTCCAGGAACTCATCGGCGAGCAGCGCGTTGGACGGAATCTCACACATCATGATCACCTCGAGCCCGTTCTCGCCGCGATTGAGGCCGTTTTCCGCCAGCAGTTCGATGACGCCGCGGGCCTCGTCCAGGGTCCGCACGAACGGGATCATCAGCTTGACGTTGGTCAGCCCCATTTCGTTGCGGACGAAGGACAGGGCTTCGCACTCAAGGTCGAAGCAGTCCCGGAAGGACGGCTCCAGGTACCGTGAGGCCCCGCGGAAGCCGAGCATCGGGTTCTCTTCGTGCGGCTCGTAGGCGGGTCCGCCAATCAGGTTGGCGTACTCGTTGGACTTGAAGTCGGACATGCGCACAATCACGGGTTCCGGCGCGAAGGCCGCCGCGATGGTGGCCACGCCTTCGGCCAGTCGCTTGATGTAGTAATCGCGCGGGCTGTCGTACGCGGCAATCCGCTCACGGATGTCCGCGGCGACGTCTGCCGGCTGCTCGTCCAGGTTCAGCAGTGCCTTGGGGTGGATGCCGATCTGGCGGTTGATGATGAATTCCAGCCGGGCCAGGCCCACTCCGTGGTTGGGCAGCTGCGCGAAGGTGAACGCCTGCTCCGGTGTCCCGACATTCATCATGACCTTGACGGGGGCCTCGGGCAGCTGGGTGATCTCGGTTTCCTCGACGCTGAAGTCCAGGAGCCCTTCGTAGATGGTGCCGGTCTCGCCGTCGGCGCAGGAGACGGTCACGTCGAGGCCGTCGGAGAGGGCGTCCGTGGCGTCCCCGGTGCCGACGACGGCGGGAATCCCCAGTTCCCGGGCAATGATGGCCGCGTGGCAGGTGCGTCCGCCGCGGTTGGTCACGATGGCGGAGGCACGCTTCATGATCGGTTCCCAGTCCGGGTCGGTCATGTCGGCGACGAGGACATCGCCGGTCTTGAAGGCGGCCATCTGGTCGATGGCCGTGAGGATGCGGACGCTGCCGGCGCCGATGCGCTGGCCGATGGCGCGTCCCTCGACCAGCACCCGGCCGGTTCCGTTGAGGCGGAAGCGGCTCAGGCTGCCGGGGGCCCGGCGCGACTGCACGGTCTCAGGGCGCGCCTGCAGAATGTACAGGCCGCCGTCGATCCCGTCCTTGCCCCATTCGATGTCCATCGGGCGGCCATAGTGGTTCTCGATGGCGACGGCGTGCCGGGCGAGCTGCTCGACGTCGTCGTCGCTGAGGCTGAAGCGGTTCCGCAACGAGGCCTCAACCGGCACAAAGTCAATGGTGCGGCCGATCTCGCGGCTGCTCGTGTAGGTCATCTGGAGGGCCTTCTCGCCCAGACCGCGCTTGAGAATGGCGGGCCGGCCGGCCTGCAGCGCGGGCTTGTAGACGTAAAACTCGTCCGGGTTCACGGCGCCCTGGACGACCGCCTCGCCCAGGCCGTAGGAGGACGTGACGAACACGGCATCCTGGAACCCGGACTCCGTGTCCATGGTGAACATGACGCCGGAGGCCCCGACGTCCGATCGCACCATGCGCTGGATGCCGGCCGACAGCGCCACCTCGGCGTGCTCGAACTTGTGGTGCACGCGGTAAGCGATGGCCCGGTCGTTGTAGAGGGACGCGAACACGTCCTTGATGGCGAGCAGGATGTTCTCGATGCCGCGGACGTTCAGGAAGGTTTCCTGCTGCCCGGCAAAGGAGGCATCGGGAAGGTCTTCCGCGGTAGCGCTGGAACGGACGGCCCAGGAGAGGTCCTCAGAACCGCCGTGCTTGTCCACCAGCTTCCGGTAGGAGTCCCGGATCTGCGCTTCAAAGTCCGGCAGGAAGGGCGTCTCGCGCATGAGGGCCCGAATTTCCTGCCCTGCCGCGGCCAGGGCGGTGACATCATCGGTGTCCAGGCCGACCAGCCGGTCGGCGATCTTCTGGTCCAGGCCGGAATCTGCCAGGAAGTTGCGGTAGGCATCCGCGGTGGTGGCGAAGCCGTCGGGAACCTGGACGCCGGCAGAGGTCAGGTTTTGCACCATCTCACCAAGGGAGGCGTTCTTTCCGCCCACCCGGTCCAGGTCCTTGAGTCCGAGTTCTGAGAACCACAGGATGTCTGTCGTCATAGTTACTGCTCCTTTGCAGATGATGGCACGCAAGTGCGCCGCCCCGCTCGCGGCGATGGCCGGTTGCTGGGCGCAAGTCCTGTCCACACTGACAGGTATCCAGCGCTCTTTCCATATGACGTGCGCCACACTGGGTTTGTGAAACTTTTCCCTAATGCTTGAGATTCATCCGCTGCAAGATGGTCGCGGCCATTTCCTCCACGGACACCGTGGCTGAATTCAGGTACGGAATCCTATGGGAGACGTACAGCTGCTCGGCGCTGCGAAGCTCAAAGCCGCACTGCCGCAGCGACGCGTAGGGTGAGCCGCGGCGCCGTTCGGTGCGGATTTGGCTCAGGCGCAGGGGGTTGGAGGAGAGACCGAAACATTTCTCAACGAAAGGCCTCAGCGGCTTGGGGAGCCCCTCCCGCTCAAAGTCCTCGTCCACCAGCGGGAAGTTCGCGGCGAAGATTCCGTGTTGCAGCGCCAGGTACATGGTGGTGGGTGTTTTGCCGCAGCGGGAGGGTGCCACCAAGATGACTTGGGCCTTTTCCAGCGCGCGCAGGCTCTGGCCGTCGTCGTGCTCCATGGCGTACTCGACGGCGGCCATCCGGGATTGATACCGCTCGGCATTGCCGAGGCCGTGGGCCCTGCCGGGTTCCCCGCTGGCCAGTGAGCCGAGGGCCTGCTCCAGCTGTCCGACATGGGTCCCGATGAGATCCACGATAATCCCCTGGCACGTCGCCAGGACATGGCGGATGTCGCTGCTGACAGCCGTGGAAAAGACGATCGGCCGCGGGCCGGTTGCGGCCAGCGTGTCGATGGTACCTACCACGGTCTTGGCCTGTTCGACCGTCGTGATGAAGGGGACCGTAATGCGGTCAAAGTTATTAGCGGGGAACTGCGTCAACAAGGTATTGCCGAGCGTTTCCGCGGTGATGCCGGTACTGTCCGAAAGGAAGTAGACAGGCCGAAGATCGTCATTGGTCATGAACGCATTCTCCACCAGGAACGGTCCCCGCCCGGCATCGGGCAGCCGGCGGGTCCCTACCCGGCTTCCGGACACAGACGTAGACTGCTCGCGTACAACGCCACCAACTGTCGCAGGAGATGGACATGAGCTATGCGGGCACCGGTAACGAGAAGGCCGTCGCAGCAAGCGACCTTAACCGGACACATATCGGACTGACCGTGAGCTTCCAGCCGGACGAATTCACCGTGGTCTTCGGCCGGATCGGCGCCATTGCGCGCAAGGAGGGCGGCGTGACCATCGCGCTTGCAGGAGTGGACGGCACGGGTGGCCTGCCTTCCCACTTCAGCCTGCCTCCCGCCCAACAGGTCTACGTCCAGCCGGACATGCTCACCAATACGGAGTCGACCATCAAGGACTTGTTTGGCAAGGTGCAGGAGAATCTGCGCAGCCACAAGGGAGACCAGCGGCCCGACGCCGTCTAGGGATACTTCCGTGTGGCCTTTCTCTGGTCCGCGCGGTCCCTTCGAACCGGCGCCTTGCCGGAATGCTGCTGCGGTGAACATGTCTCGGCGGGCCTAGGAGCTTTGATCGGCCCTGCTGACCGGACGGCGCCTATGCTGGCAGCCACTACAAGGGCAACCGCTATGACGTCGATATATCCGAACTGCTGCCCGAGAACCACAAAGCCTGCCAGTGCCGCCACGGCCGGTGCCGTGCAGGTCAGCACCGAGAACGTGGCGGCCGGGATTCGGCGCAGGGCCATGAGCTCGAAGGAGTATGGGACAGCCGTCGAGAGCAGCGCGACGCCGAGGCCAAGGCCAAGGATCGCCGGCTCCAACAGGGCAGTCCCCGCCGTTAGCATCGCGCCAGGCAGCGAGACGATCGCCCCGACGGCCATTCCGAGGGCCAGGCCGCCGAGCCGTGGGAACGTTGCTCCGGTTCTGGCGTTGCACAGGATGAATAAGGCCCAGCACGCCGCCGCACCGAGGGCGAAGCAGACACCGGCAACGTCGAGATCGGCCAGCCCTTCCTGTCCCAGCAGGGCGACCCCGATGAAGGCCAGCGCCGCCCACAGCATGGATTTGGCGCGTCGGCTGGCCACGACGGATAGGACCAGCGGGCCCAGCACTTCGATGGTGACTGCCGTGCCCAGGGGCAGCCGTGCGATGGCTTCGTAGAACAGTGAGTTCATCGCTGCCATGGTCACTCCGAGCCCGATTGCAGCCCGCCAGGCCCTTCCACTGTGCCCGTGCAGCCTAGGCCGGGCAACAGCAAGAAGGATGATGGCCGAGAACGCCAGGCGCAGCGTCACGATGCCTAACGGCCCGGCTGCGGGAAAGACGAGCACAGCCACCGCTGCACCGAGCTGCTGGCATAGCACCGCGGCCATCACCAGCACGGTCGCCGGGACGTAACCGGGGGCCGGCGTGCCGGGCAAGGCCCGGGAAGTCGTCATTTGCATAGTTCCAACGTTAGGAAAGTCAGCACGCGGCGGGAAATGCCATTTGAGTTGCTGTTATAACCTAGACGCATGAGCGTTGAGGCGCGGCATTTGAGGGCATTCCTGGCAATCGCCGAAGAGGGCGGATTCAGTTCCGCTGCGGCCGTGTTGCGGGTCAGCCAGCCAGCGCTGTCCCGGACGCTGCGGCAACTGGAAGCACACCTTGGCGCCACTCTGTTTGACCGCTCGACCCAACACGTCGCCATCACCCCTGCCGGCGAGGCCCTGCGTCCGCGCGCCGCCGCCGCGATCGCCGCCCTCGACGCGGCACTGGACCCCGCAGGGACACCTGTCCGGCCGATGCTGCTGGGGTATCCGTGGTCCGCGCTCGGCCGCCGGACTGGACCCCTGCTGCGCCGCTGGCGCGAACTGCACCCTGGAACGCCGGTGGAATTGCACCGCGTGGATGACCGGTTCGGCGGTCTGGCCTCCGGGCGTGCCGACGTCGCCCTGATACGGGGGGATACACCCGTGGCCGGGGGCCCGGCCGGCATGCGGCAATGCGAACTGGCCGAGGAGCCCCGCTTCGCTGTCCTGCCTGCCGACCACGAACTGGCCGGCCGCGACGAGGCGCGCCTGGCTGACCTGTCCCACGAGGTTGTGGTCGTCAATACGCTCACCGGGCTCACAAGGCTGGACCTGTGGCCGGTGGGGATACGTCCGAAGCACACGGTGGCCACGGACAATACTGACGACTGGCTGCTCGCGATTTCCTCCGGCCGTGGCATTGGCATCAGCGGCATCTCGACTGCGGAAACCTACCAGCACCCTGGGGTGGTGTACCGGCCGCTTGTCGACGCGCCACCGGTCACCGTGTCACTGGCATGGCTGGAACCGGTGTCCCACACGGCGGTGCCGGAGTTCGTGAAGTTCATGGTGAACGAAGTGCCGCCGGACCTCGCAGCGGACTAGGACCGTCAGCCGGGCAAGGCCCGAACATGCAAAAATTCGACGCGCGGGTAGCCAGTCCCTGGGCATTCGACGCCGACGCTTCTGTATCGGTACCCGCCATGTTCTCAAACCCCTCTGGTTAGCGGGCCGGCGCGATCTACACTATCTGGATGGAAGCTACGGTCGGCGGAGTGCCTGTGCAATATGCCGAGTACGGCAGGGGCACGCCGGTTCTCGCCCTGCACGGCGCGGGGGTGGATCATCGCGAGATCGCCGGCGCTCTTGAACCGATATTCTGCAACGTTCCCGGCTTTCGGCGGCTGTATCCGGACCTGCCGGGGATGGGCCGAACCCCGGCGCCCGAGACGATCACGAGCAACGATGACGTCCTGGACATTCTGCTCGGCCTGATCGATAGCACCATTGGTGACGAACCGTTGCTTGTGATGGGCCAGTCGTACGGTGGGTACTTAGCCCGTGCGATTGCCGATCGGCGACCCGAGCAGGTTGTGGGACTGGCGTTAATCTGCCCGGTGGGCGCGCATACGGGCAACGTGCCTGAGCACGAGGTTCTTGTTTCGGCGGCCGACCCGACCGGCGAACTGGGCCCGGAGCTCGAGGCCTCTTACCGTAACTACTTCGTGGTGCAGACGTCTGAAACGCTGAGCCGGTTCCAGGAGTTAGTGGCTCCCGCAGCGTCACTCGTTGACGAATCGGGCCTGATGCGAATCTTTTCGAACTGGGAGCTACAGGATCGCCCGGACGCGGCGACTACTTATCCTCATCCTGTCTTAATACTTGCAGGGCGACAGGATGCAACTGCCGGGCACACGGGTCCGTGGGAGCTGACCGAGCACTACCCCCGCGCCACCTTTGCTGTACTCGATCGCGCCGGCCACGCTCTGTTCCACGAGCAGCCCGCCCTCACGCAGGCCCTAGTGGTCGAATGGCTCGCGCGCGTGCGGGAGCACTCCACGACGTGAAGTAGTCGGCCAGCCGTCAAGGATCGCTCATCCCGACGGGGGCGTGAACTGGCTGGCGGTAAACTCCGCTCCCTGGGGGTCCCGGATCAGTGCCGTGCGCGTCCACTCGGTGTCGTTTTGGCTAAGGACTTGGGCGCCGAGTCGCTCCGCATCAACCACCGTCTGGTCCCGGTCGGCAACGGTGAAGGAGACGTGCCAGCGCGACGGTTCCGCGGGGGCGGTGGTCGCGATCCAGGCGATCGCATCCTCGAAGCCAGGCGGGGCGGCCAGCCCTGACTGTCTGGCCCTGATGCCCGGATCGACTGTCGCCTCAAGGTGATCACCATAACCGGGCCTGCGGATCATCATCGCAAAGCCGAGGTCGTCGACCTGCCAGCCGAACGCGTCCTCGTAAAACTTTATGGCCGCGCCGGGGGTTGGCGTGTGGAGATCGCTGAAATTCCAGGCCCCTGGCTGATTGACCACTTGTGCCCCGAAGCGTCGCCTGGCCTGCCAGATGCGGAACTCGGCGCCCTCCGGATCGGTCAGCGCCGCACTGCGGCCGCCCTCTCCCGCATCAGCAGGCGCCGTTCGCACCGCAGCGCCGGCAGCGACCAGTCGCTGCACTGCGACATCCGCGTCCTCGACGGATACGTAGGTACTCCACGCCGCGGCACCTTGAGTGCTGGCCACCCCAGCGACGTCCTGGCCGTCGAGCTTTGCTATCAAGTAACGGCCCGGCGCTCCCGCCGGCATGGCGTCCTCGAACGTCCAGCCAAAAATTCCGGCGTAGAACACGGCGGCCGCCTCGACGTCAGGCTGCCCGGTGTCGATCCAACACGGAACGCCCTGCGGGTAGGTCCGTTGGGTCATGTCTCGCTCCCGTCCATGGACAAAGCCTAGCGAGCCACGATCCGGCCGGGTACCCACCCGCCATCTGGTGAGCGGATCAGCCGAAGGCCTCCTGCACATGGGCCCGGATGGCGCCGATCACCGGCGCCGATCCCTGCGTGCGGTAAACATCGATTGGTCTGGAGCCAAGCTGCACGTTGGGGCTGCACATCCAGAGCATGGCCTGGGCCGGCGTGAAAGCACAGTGGAGGTGCCCTATGAGGGCGTCCAGGTCCGCAAGCTGGAGCCGGCCAACCGCATTCGGCGCATCCTGGCCCGATGTCCAGCGATCCAGAAGTTCCACATCGACGCCCAGCAGGGGTGCCGCAGCATCCATGCCCAGCGAGTTTACTAGCCGTTCGGCTATTGCTGCCGGGCTATAGCCAGGGGCGTCCCTCAACTCCGCGAGACTGGCGAAAACGGTGGTGGCAGACAACGGCGGTTCTTCAGCACCCGTGTCCTGCAGCTGTTCCATGACGCCATGCTATTTATTGGCGTCCCCTTGGAGTAGGGCCACAGGGCCTCCTGAGCTCTGGTCATCCATGGGGTCTGCCGGAAGGGAGGACTGGAGTAATTTGCCTGCCTCAGCATTCAGGTTCCGCAGAAGGTCCGGTAAGGGCCAAAGCTTTCCGGGGCGGCAGCGGCGTAATGCTCGAGACCGGGCCGCTCGTCGAAGGGTAAGGCTACCGCGTCCATCAACCGTTCCAGCGGACCCGTGTTCCCGCCGGTAGCGGCGGTCAGGGCTTCCTCCACCAGATGGTTCCGCGGGATGTAGACGGGGTTGACTCCGTCCATGGCGTCAGCATCTGGCGCCAAGGCGCGCCAGCGCCTTACCCAGGCATCGAACCCTGCCGGGTCCAGAACCTGGCCCCGCGCAGGTTCAGCCTGGCCGCGGGCGGCTTTGCCGAGGTGCCGGAAGAACGATGTGTAGTCCGCCCGTGACTCCTGAATCAGGGCCACAAGTTCGTCCACAAGAGGCGACGTCACTTCGTCGTCGGGCCCTTCACGGAACCCAAGCTTGGCCTTCATGCCTGCCGACCAGGCCGCACTGTACTGCAGGCGGAACTCACTGAGCGCTTCCACCGCGAGGTCCACCGCCTGCTCCTGGTCATCGTGAAGCAGAGGCAGGAGGGACTCCGCGAGCCGGGCAAGGTTCCACTCCGCCACCACCGGCTGATTGCGGTAGGCGTAGCGTCCGGTCTCGTCGATCGAACTGTAGACGGCGGCAGGGTCAAAGCCTTCCATGAAGGCACACGGCCCGTAGTCGAGGGTTTCACCCGAAATCGTCATGTTGTCGGTATTCATGACCCCGTGAACGAACCCTACGAGCATCCACCGGGCCACCAGTGAAGCCTGGGCTGATATGACCGCCTGGAATAGTGCGAGATAACGGTTCTCGGCCTCCGCGGCGGCCCGGTGGTGACGGGAAATTGCGTATTCCGCGAGGCGGCGAAGAAGGCCGATGTCGCCCGTGGACCGGGCGTACTGGAAGCTGCCCACGCGCAGGTGGCTGCTGGCAACCCGGGTAAGAACGGCGCCTGGCAGGAGCGTCTCGCGCTGCACCGGACGCCCCGTCGCGACGACGGCGAGGGATCGTGTGGTGGGGATATTCAGCGCGTGCATCGACTCACTCACGATATATTCGCGCAGCATAGGGCCGACCACTGCCTGGCCGTCGCCGTTTCGCGCAAACGGCGTGCGCCCTGATCCCTTGAGGTGGATGTCGCGGAGCTGCCCGTCCGCGTGGCCGATTTCGCCGAGCAGGAGTGCGCGCCCGTCGCCCAGACGGGGTGCGTACCAGCCAAACTGGTGGCCGGCGTAGGCCTGCGCCACCGGGCGGGCCTCCGCAGGGATGGCGTTGCCGATCAGCAGAAGCAGACCCTCAGGGCTCCGGAGAAAAGCCGGATCGAGACCTAGCTCGGTGGCGAGGCGCTCGTTGAGCACCAGAAGGTGCGGGTCGGGAGCTTCCTCCGCGCGCCAAGGAATGGCCATCTCCTTGAACTCCCGGGCGAAGCGGCCATCAAATGTGGCGGTTGAATGCGCGATGTCACTCATCTATCAAGGATACGGGCGACGCCGTCAGCAATGTCGCTTGGCCACCTCCACTCGCCCGGGATCCTGACAGGAGAGAACCGCCAACGAGGCCGACGCGATTGTGCCGCCGCGCCGGTTCACGATCGCGGGGTCGATGTCCCAGTCGTCAGCAGGATCGCCGGGTGCGTCGCCGAGTTCATCACGGGGATTCCAGCTGGCCAGCAGGACCAGCGCTCAGCAAAGCAGGGCTAAGCGCGGAGATGCGGAGGTTCTTTGGTAATTTTCTCGATATCGGCCGCGGTGACTTCGATCAGCTGATGCGCCAAGTCGGCCAGGGCGCGTGCGGTCGCCAACTCGTCCCCGATCTCCGGGACATCGGAGTCTATCGGATTCAGCCTGGCCAACCCGACACCTTCCAGTTCGGCCCGGTTCTCGGCCCTCAATCGTGCCGTGGCCCGCGTTTGGTTTTCATGTTCGTCGATAACGATGTTCACCGACCAACTCTTCTCTTGCATGGTGCTCGCCTCCCCGATCCGACTTCCACGATGCCAAGCTCGAGGCCGGCCGTCAAGGTACACAAACTTCCCCTGTGGAGGGGGTTCCCCCGCACCGGTCCCCGGCATACGTGGGACAGGGTCACAGGACTACGTGTTGAGGTCCCAGTGGACACGGATCGCCTCTGCAATCGGTCCAGCAGTGATATCGACTCGGAAAGCAACGGGCGCGGTCCCTGTCTCTTCGATGACCACGTCATGGTAAACGCGGCCGCATGAGGGACACAGGGTGTAGAGATCCTCGTCGTCAGGCCACGTAGCCAGTCCTGCGGGCGCTGGCGCGTTTCCGCCGATGTGAACGGGGATGCCTTGTGAGTTGGCCTGAATCAATCCCTCGTTGCTGACGGTATTGCCGCATACGCAGGTGATGGTGGTGACGTCATGATCTATGACATCAGCGAATTCGGTGTCCATGCTGAGCTCCCCGGCGTTGGAAGAAAGCGTTCTGTCGTGGATTATGCCTGCGGACCAGCTTATGGGGCTCGTCCTAAAGTCAGCTGTGCCGCAGGCTTTGAATCAACCAGTGCAATGGTCTGCTGAAAATGACAAAGCCCTGGCATGCCCATCCTGTCACCCCCGTGACTTCGCTGTCCCTAATCAATATATTCATGACCGCCAACCTCATGCGGCCAACGCTTTTGGCGCATTGGTTCCAACCAGTCAGCAATGACAGCCGCGTTCCGCGCACGCTTGCTGCTCCGCTCTTCTCCGTTTCGAATACTGCGGTAGGGCGGATCAAGTCACGCTGTTGAGGCCGCTGTTGCGTCCCGTCATCTGGAGCGAGGGCGTCCTAGCTTTCGCACTCGAGGCAGTACGAGTGGCCGTCTTTTTCGCGCGCCAGCTGGGACCGGTGCCGGACCAGGAAACAGGAGTAGCAGGTGAACTCGTCCTCGGCCTGGGGAATGACCTGAACGGTCAGTTCCTCGGCGACAAACTCCCCGCCAGGGGTCATGGCCTCATCCAGCGCGTCGGACTCGTCCAGCTCACGGACGACGCTGCGGGCATCCGGTGCGTTAGCGGACTGCAACGCCTCCAGGGACCGGTCCTGTGATTCCTTGACGTCGGACCGGACTTCGTCGTAATCGGTTGCCACTTGAGTCTTCTCTTTTCGGGTGTTCTTCTCTGACCAGACTTTAACGCACACCACGGCTCCCCTATTCCCGGGTCGCGGGACCGACATGCCGCGTCCTGCAGCCCGGCGACTCGCTGGCCCGACCCGCCCCAGATGCGACCCTGCAGATGTGGGAGAGCGATCGATATGCGGACTCGCGCACCAAGGCGGTGTTGCCCGTGCCGCGGCCGCAGTCGCCGCAGTGCCAGCGTATCGCCATCGCTCCCCCCGTGTGCCGCGCACGGCCACGTGCCCGGTTGCGTGTCTTCGGGCTCGATCACGGAGGTTCCGCCCGCGGCTCGGGCCTTCTGATGAAATCCATCGACGTCCTCGACCAGAAGATATAGTCCCTGGCCGGTTGATCGACCGATAAAGGGCGGCCGCTGGTCGCATGGAAAAGCCCGGACCAGCATGGTCCGGGGCTTGCCTGGGCGTCTGTTAGCGCCCGATGCTGACAGTGAGATCCAGATAGATGTCGTTATCGGCGACAAAGCGGTCCTGGAGGTAGCGGGCAAGGCTCGCGTCGGTGGCGGTGTGCACGCTTTGCGCGATCGCTCCGCACAGCACCGCCTGGGTGTCGGTGGACTTGACGACGTCCAGCGGCGCCCACCCGCGGTGGCCGCCTGTAAGACGTTCTATATCCGTGCGGAAGGAACGCCTGTGGTCTTCGCGGACGGTAGCGCGCATGGTGAACGGGATAAAGGGAGTGGGCAAGGAGGTCCTTTCACGAGGCAGCCGTTCATCGACGCCCCAATCTAGACAAGACCTCTGCAGCGCCGGCTATTCCTCGTCAGCAGCCAACGAGTCCAGAATCACGGCGCAGGAATAGTCGCCCCGCTACCTTGAGCGCGAAACCGGGCTGCCCGGGCACCTGACGATCTGCCGACTGGTCAACGATCGCCTTGACGTCGGAACGTTCGCGACCGGATTCAGCCGCAGACCCTGCCCCGCCCTGTCCGGTCGCAGGCCTCTTCCGCCGCGTGCCCACGGGGCCTACACTCTTGAAATCGAATCGAGTGCAGGCTCCGTTCCGCTGCCCAGCTTTGGGGAGCGGAAGTTTTGACAGGCCCGGGGCCGCCCGGTTGGATCGGAAGAGGCGCCGACTGGTTGGCGGACGGCCGACGCAAGCGCGCTAAAAGGGAGAAGTGCGGCATGAGGATCCTCGTCGATCTCACTAAATGCCAGGGCTACGCCCAGTGCGCCTTCCTCGCCCCGGACGTCTTCACGATTCAGGGGGACGAGGCACTGACCTACAACCCGCACCCTGACGGGGCGCATCTCACGAGGCTTCGGCGGGCCGCCGCTGCGTGTCCGGTTCAGGCCATCCGGCTTGAACAGCCGGACGGGCAGGACACGTCGCTGCACCCGGCCCCACGACCGGCGACGGCTACTCCGGTCGAAGACAGCGGGAGAACTTTTAAGAGGACTGGACGGATCGTCATCGTGGGGGCATCGATGGCGGGGCTGCGCGCGGCGGAGCGGTTGCGCGAGGAAGGGTTCACCGGATCGCTGACTCTGGTCGGCGAAGAGCCGCACGAGCCCTACGACCGGCCCCCGCTGTCCAAACAGGTCTTGGCCGGGTCGGCACCCTTGGAAGACACTTCCCTGCCACGCCGCCGGGACATCCGCGCCACTTGGCGGCTGGGCATGGCGGCGACCGGGCTGGATCTGGCTGCGAAGCAGCTCCACCTTGCCGACGGCGATCGAATCGGATTCGACAAGCTGTTGATCGCCACCGGCCTGCGGGCACGGCCATGGCCTAACCCTGTCGAGGCGGCCCTCGCAGGAGTGATGACATTGCGCACCCGGGAGGACGCCGCAACCCTGCGACAGCACCTCGCGGGGCGTCCGCGTCGGGTGCTGGTCATCGGCGCCGGGTTCATCGGTTGCGAGGTCGCGTCCGTGTGCCGGGAACTCGGCCTGACGGTCACGGTGGCAGAAGCTGGCCCGGCTCCGCTCGTCGCTGCCCTTGGCGCGGTGATCGGCGCAGTCGCCGGGGAACTGCAGCTCGAGAATGGCGTGGACCTGCGGTGCGGCGTCCGCGTCCTGGCCCTTGAGGGTGATGCCAGCGGACAGCTGCGCCGGGCCATTCTGTCCGACGGCACAACGCTTGAGGTGGATGTGGCGGTCGCCGCGCTGGGCTCCGTCCGCAATGTCGAATGGCTCGCAGATTCCGGCCTGGCGTGCGGCGTATGGGGCGTCGCCTGCGACGCCGGCTGCCGAGCGTTCGACGCAAACGGGTTGGTCACCGATGACGTGTTTGTCGCCGGCGACATAGCGCGCGCCCCGCAGCCGATGTACGGCTATCAATACCTTGCCGTCGAGCACTGGGGGAACGCCATCTCCCAGGCCGAGGTCGCGGCACACAACATGGTCAGCGGCGAGACCGAACGGTGGCCCCACTTGGAGGTGCCGAAATTCTGGTCAGTCCAGTTCGGCACCGAAATAAAGAGCGTCGGGGTACCCTCGGTCGCCGATGAGGTAGCCATCGTCCAAGGATCGGTGGACACGCGGCGATTCCTGGCCGTCTATGGCTACAAGGGCCGCATCGTGGCGGCGGTCGCCTTCAACCAGAACAAGTGGCTCGACTTCTACGAGCCGCTGATCGAGCAGGCCGCACCCTTCCCGCCGGCGTTCCACCACATCGATGAGTCAGACCAAGCCCGGCCCTTGCCGGCCGGGTTCAAGCCCGCGGTCAGCCCCACCCAGGACGCGACGGTCGTTGTGACCGGCCACGATCCCAATGAACGCCGCGCCAGACTGACCAACACCGCGGCCGGTGAAACGCCTTCACGGAGACCCACAGGCACCGCCCCCCGATCGAAGGAGCCTTCACCATGACCCAGGCCAGCATCTGGGAGCGAATCCTCGACTTCTCCAACCGGGCTAACCCCTACCCGTTTTACGACGAGCTCCGCAGGACCCCCGTGACGCGGCTTCCGGACGGAAGCTACCTCGTAAGCACCTACGCGGAGATCGCCGCCCTGCTGCACGACCCGAGGGTCAGTTCCGACATCAACCGCAACCCGGCTGCCGCTGCTGCTGGCGCCACTGCCGGGGACGACGGGGAAGGTCCGGGCATGTCTCCGACTTTCCTCAGCATGGATCCTCCTGATCACGACAAGTTTCGACGGATCACCATGCGCCACTTCGGACCGCCTACGACGCCGGGCAGGGTCGCCGGGATGGAGGCGAGGATGGCGGAAATTGTCACCGACTTGGTCGACAACATGACGGCCCACTCCCGGATCGACGTCGTCGATGATCTGGCGTATCCGCTGCCCGTCACGGTGATCTGCGAATTGCTTGGGGTGCCACCGGGCGACGAACAGCGCTTCCGGGTCTGGGTGGACGTAGCCCTGCAATCCACGGATCCCGAACTCGATCCCGAAACACAGCAAGAAAAGAGGGCCGAGGCTGGCAAAGAACTGCGCGCATTCATGGAGGAACTGGTCGAAGCCCACCGGCGGACACCGGGCCCGGACCTGCTCTCGGCGATGGCCGCCGATGACGGCCCGGAAGGCCGCATGCCGGACGAACAACTGGTGAGCACCGGGCTTCTTCTGCTCATCGCCGGACATGAAACCACCGTGAACCTCATCGCCAACGGCGCACTGACGTTGCTCCGCCACCCGGCCGAACTCCAACGGCTACGCAACGATCCTGACCTTGCCATCCCGATGGTCGAGGAATTGCTCCGCTACGAGCCGCCCGTCCATTTCGTCCCCTTCCGCACAGCCCTTGACGACATCGACATCGCCGGCACCACCATCCCCGCCGGCGCCAGCCTCACATTGGTCCTGGCCTCAGGGAACCGTGACCCCGCCCATGTCACCGACCCCGACCTCTTCATCCCGGACCGGCGCAACAACCAACACCTCGGCTTCGGCGGCGGCATCCACCTCTGCTTCGGCGCACCCCTGGCCCGGCTCGAAGCCCAGATCGCCCTCACCGCTTTCGCCACCCGGCTCGAGAACCCGCGGCTGGTCTCCGATCCTCCCCCATACCGGCCGAGCCCGTTCCTCCGCGGTCCCTCGCATCTCCTGATCGACATCGACGGCATCGCCGCTCGTCAATAGTCACCAGCGAACAGCGAAGCATGCCGTCGACGAGGGAGGCGGCGGCGCGGAAGTGAAGCTTGCCGGGGTATCGGAGTTGGGCCGGTCCGGCTTGAGTTACCTGGCCAGGGAATCTTACGACTGCTGCAGAAGCCTCCACGGGAGCCCCTCGCCGTCTGCGTTAGCCTCGAAACAGCCTCTTGCACGCGGGTTCATGGATCCCGTGGCCGTTCGCCGGGGAAAACGATTCCGAGCTGGTTCCTGATGGCATCGGCGACTGCCATGGTTCGGATGGATTCGGCCAGCGGCCGCTGCGGGACTTCCAGCTGCCCTGCCACAATGGCACGGGCGACGGCGGCGGCCTCGTAGTGCAGGCCCTCAAAGTGCGCTCCGGCCGGCTCCTCATAAGCCAGCCGGGTTCCGTCCGGAAAGCGGACGCTGAAGTTGCCTGGCATGTTGAAGGGACCGTCAATGGTCAGTGAAGCCTCCGTGCCCACGATGGTGGCCGACGTCGGCGTGAAATTGTGCAGTTGCGTGTTCATCATGGCCTGGCGTCCGCCGGCAAAGGACATCACCGCTGAAAGCTGGGCGTTGACTCCGGATTCGTGCGGTTCACCGAGCGCCAGGAGGCGGTCCGGTTCGCCGAGGATGGACGTGATGAGCGAAAGCGGATAGGTTCCCAGATCCAGCAGAGGCCCGCCTGCCAGGGCCGGGTCGAAGATCCGGTGGCTGCGGTCGAAATACTCACCGTATTCAGCAAAGACCGTAGTGAGGTCCCCGAGCATTCCGGTGTCGAGCACTTGCCGGATGACGTCGAACTTGGGCAGGAAGAATGTCCACATGGCTTCGGCGGCGAAGAGGCCGGCCGCGGCTGCCCGGCTGGCGATGCCTGCCGCCTGTTCGCGGTTGATGCCGATCGGCTTCTCGATCAGGACGTGCTTGCCGGCGTCGAGCGCCATGAGGGCAGCCTGGTAGTGGAAATTGTGCGGCGTGGCCACATAGATGATGTCGACGTCGGCGGCCGCCAGCTCCTCATAGCTGCCAAAGGCTGCAGGGATGCTGTGCCGTCCGGCAAATATTTCGGAGCGGTCCAGCGAGCGGGATCCGATCGCGGCAATCACCTGTGAGGTGTGCGCCTGGACGGATTCCGTGAAGCGTTCCGCAATCCAGCCTGGCCCCATGATCCCCCACCGGAGCGGAGGCGCGTCGCGGGAGTCCGGAACCCGGGACGCTGGCAGCGAGCGGTTACCGGTCATGTTAGATCCGCCTTAGTGTCGATATCGATTTTCACGAAAGGCGTAGTCTCCTTCGCATACTTTGTCCTGACATAATAACAAGTCCGATTCACGTCAGACAAGCCCGGCGGCGCCCGAAGTTCCAGGAAACTGCCGCATCGCAGGCATCGCTTCCCCACGCGGCGCCGTGCCACTTCGCCCTGCACGCGCACCAGGGACGTCCATCGCGGCGCCCCTATTCCTACTTTGGTCGAATGTCAGCACAAACTATTGACGGTTGCGTTAGAGCGCTCTAACGTTGAGTTCACGTGATCCAGCACACTCCGGGAACGCTCTCCAAATTCAAAGTCCGCCATTCAGGTCGGCCGAATCGAGGAAGTCAACAATGTCGTTGCACACAGCAAGCTCGCGCGCATCGGGCTCAAAACATCGCGGATATCTCGCGCGTCTCACTGTCATCTCCACACTTGGCGGACTCCTGTTCGGCTACGACACCGGTGTCATATCCGGTGCGCTGCTCTACATGCAGGACTCCCTGAGCATGAGCCCCGTAGAAGAGGCCACTGTCGTCAGCGCACTGCTGTTTCCCGGTGCCGCGGTCGGAGCGCTAAGCGGTGGCCGGCTCGCCGATAAGCTCGGACGGCGCGGCACGCTGCTTGTCTGCGCGCTGCTTTTCCTTCTCGGAGCGATAGGCTGCGCCATCGCGCCGACTGTGGGATTCATGGTGGTGGCCCGCGTCGTCCTCGGCCTAGGAGTCGGTGCCGCCGCCGTAACGTGCCCCCTCTACCTTGCAGAAATGGCGCCGGCGCATCTGCGCGGACGCATGGTCACGATCAATGAATTGATGATCGTGACCGGCCAGATGCTCGCTTTTGCCATCAACGCCCTCCTCGACGCCGTCATCCACGACACGGAGGTCTGGCGCATCATGCTTGGCGTTGCCTCCATCCCCGCCATTGCACTCCTGATCGGAATGCTCGTCCTGCCCGAATCGCCGCGCTGGTTCGCTATCCGTGACAGGTTCGACGACAGCCGGCGCATCCTCGACCTCAGCCGCAGCCCGGAGGAAGCCGATTTCGAGTACAAGGAAATCGTCGAGTCCGCGAATATGGCCCGCAATGAGCGCTCCAGTGCCTGGCGCGATCTGAAGAACAATCCCTGGATGCGTCGGCTCCTCTGGGTTGGCATCGGGCTCGCCGTGGCCCAGCAGGCAACGGGCATCAATACCGTGAACTACTACGCACCCACCATCCTCGAGCGCAGCGGTCTCGGCGTGAGCGCATCGCTCGTGGCTACCATCGCGGTCGGTGTGACGTCGGTGCTGATGACCGTCCTGGGCATCTGGCTGCTGGGCTTCATCGGGCGTCGCCGCATGCTGGTTATTGGCTTCTCCGGCGTCGTGGCTTCGCAGGCACTGCTCGCCGTCGTTTTCACGCTCCCCCAGTCGGACCTTGTCAGTTACACCATCCTGGCGGCGATGATGCTGTTCGTGGCCTTCGTGCAGTGCTTCATCGGAACCTGCGTGTGGCTGTTGCTTTCCGAAATTTTCCCGCTGGCAATCCGCGGCTTCGCCATGGGCATTGCGGTGTTCGCACTCTGGACCGTGAACGCGGCGATCTCTTTCCTGTTCCCGATCCTGGTCGTCGCCCTGGGCTCAACCGGCACGTTCACCGTGTTCGTGCTGGTGAACATCCTGTCCCTGATCTTTGTGGCGAAATTTGTCCCGGAGACAAAGGGACAATCGCTGGAAGAGTTGGAGGTGCACTTCCGCACCGGAGGCATACCGATCATCGCGCCCCCCGCGGCGCCCGGCGAGAAGGCCGTAGCGCTGTAAGCCCACCGGTCCGGCTGGCACATGGCCGCCGCGGTCCTCGGCCGCGGCGGCCCAGCAGCAGCGGTGCCGGTTCCCGCACCCATGGGGGCGGCGGCCGGGAGCCGTTGCCCTTCCCGCGATACGCTAGCTGGCAGGAGGCCACTTGTCGGGGAATGCATTAAATCAACATGGAGCGGCCAGGCGCGCCACCATTGAGGATGTGGCGCGGGAAGCCGGCGTATCGCGGGCACTGGTGTCCCTGGTGCTCCAGGGTTCGCCAAAGGTAAGTCAACAAAAAAGAGAAGCCGTCGCCATCGCCATGGCTGCACTCGACTACCGGCCAAGCAACGCGGCCCGCTCACTTGCCAGCGGACGCACGCGAACAGTCGGAGTGCTGCTGGATGACCTTGCCAATCCGTGGTTCGTGGAGCTGCTCGACGGCATGCAGAGCATCTTCCGGGAGCAAAAGCTGAGGATGGTCCTCGGCGACTCCCAATATCTGGCCCGCCCTGGGGAAAGCCCGGTGTCCGCGTTCATGGAAATGCGCGTCGACGGACTCGTCATCGCCGGGGATCTCAACGCCGATGAAGATCTCACCCGTGCCACACTGCATACCCCAGCCGTCGTCGCCGGCACCCGCGCCTTCGACCTGCCGGCAGCGGACCGTGTCACCAACGACGACGCCGCCGGCGCCCGCATGGCCGTCGAACACCTCATTGGCCTCGGCCACAAAGACATTGCCTTCCTCACCGCCCCCACCGGATCCGCTAGGGTGCGGGCCGACTCCTACCGGGACACGATGACCCGCCACGGCCTGCAGGACAACATCCGGGTGGAGCCCACGGACATGAGCGAACACTCCGGCTTTGTGGCAATGCGCCGCCTTATCGACGGCGGCCGGACGCCCACGGCGGTCTTCGCCGCCAACGACATCCTTGCCGTCGGTGCGCTCTCGGCCGCCGACGATCACGGCATCAGCGTTCCTTCACAACTTTCACTCGTTGGATACGACAACACCTATCTCGCCGGGATACGGCACCTCTCCCTCACCACAGTCGACCCCGTCAG
Source organism: Arthrobacter sp. P1_B3 (assembly GCF_056406615.1). Taxonomy (NCBI): domain Bacteria; kingdom Bacillati; phylum Actinomycetota; class Actinomycetes; order Micrococcales; family Micrococcaceae; genus Arthrobacter; species Arthrobacter sp. P1_B3. The sequence goes on from NZ_JBFTZV010000016.1 coordinate 52,162, forward strand.
CCGGGACGTAGGCATCCGCGCCGCGGAGTTTCTCCTCGCCCGCATCGCCGACCGCTCCCTCCCGCCACGTACCGACGTGCTGACCCCGCGCCTCGTCGTTCGCAACAGCACCTCACACGCCTCCCGCGCCTAACGCCCGCGGCCACCACCCCAAGGCAGCGTGCAGCTCACCCCGTAGGAGCTGACTGCTCCCTGCCTCCCTGGCATTCCCGGGGTACGCGCCCCCCGGACGCCCGAGTGCCCTGGAACTGTTCAGGATCTGTTCAGAGGGCCATTGCTCCAGGATCTGGCTGGGACATCTGATCATTGCTAGCGTGGCGGAATGAACTCGTCGAAGACCCCCGCCGAGATCCTCAACATTGCCGGTAACGAGGTTCGCATCTCGAGTCCGGACAAGATGGTGTTCCCCGAGCCCGGGCTGACCAAGCTCGACTTGGTTCGCTACTACCTCGCCGTCGCGGATGGTGCGCTGCGGGGCGCCGGCGGACGACCCATGGTGCTCAAACGCTTCCCGAAGGGGATCGGCGCTGAGCCGTTCTTCCAGAAGCGCGTGCCTGAAAACCACCCCGACTTCATCTACACGACGACGCTGCACTACGCGTCCGGGACGTCAGCCGAAGAGGCCGTCATCCGGGATGCTGCGGGCTTGGCGTGGGTGGTGAATCTTGGATGCCTGGACCTCAACCCGCACCCCGTGCGTGCCGAGGACCTCGAGCACCCCGACGAACTCCGGGTCGACCTCGACCCGATGCCGGGGGTCGACTGGCAGCAGATCGTTGATGTCGCGTATGTCGCACGGGAGGTTCTCGACGACGTCGGACTGGTGGGGTGGCCGAAGACGAGCGGTTCGCGGGGACTCCACATCCTCGTGCGCATCGCGCCCCAGTGGTCGTACCGCGACGTGCGGCTCGCCGCCGAGACCCTCGCCCGCGAGGTCGAGAACCGAGCTCCGGGCCTCGCCACCGCGCGGTGGTGGAAGKAGGAGCGCGGCGAGAGTGTGTTCGTCGACTTCAATCAGAACGCCAAGGACCGCACCGTGGCATCGGCGTACTCGATCCGGCCCCTGCCCGACGCCCGAGTCTCGACTCCGCTCACGTGGGACGAGGTGACCTCCACCCGGCCGGAACAATTCACGGTGCCCACGGTGCTTGAGCGCTTCGCAGTGATGGGCGACCCCCACTCCGGCATCGACGACGCGGCCGGGACACTCGACAAACTCATCACTTTGGCTGCCGAGCTCGGCCCCGCAGAAAAACCGCCGCGCGCCGGCGACGGCGTGGGCCGCCGGCAGTCGCTGATGCCGCTTATCGAGGTGGCACGCACCAAGACCAAGCCCGAGGCGCTCGCGGCGCTCGACGAATGGAAAACCCGGCATGCGGACCTCGTCCCGGCCCTGCATCCCGCCGACATACTCGTCGACGGAATGCGCGGATCGAGTTCCCTCTGGTACCGGGTGCGGGTGAACCTGCAGCATGTCCCCGAAAATGAGCGGCCGCCACAGCAGGAGCTCATCGCTGACTACAACCCATGGGCAGGCAAAAAGTGGCCGGGGCGCCCTGCGTCCTGACACCACAGGATGCTGGCCATGCCACGCCAGGAGCCAACCTGTGCCCGGATGGTCATGTGCAGTCTCGCGAGTCGCGGTCCGGTGACCCGATCATTGGCGGAGTGAGGTCATAGCCCACGGCTCCCCCGCGCCGGGTCGCGTTCAGGGACCCGACGCGACCTATGCGAGCGAGAGGAAGAGCTTTTCCAGGTCCTTCGTGTCCATGCTTCCGTCTTTCCTGACGATGCACTGCTCCAGGCCGCTGGCGATGATTGCGAAGCCCGCCCGGTCGAGTGCCTTCGAGACGGCCGCGAGCTGGGTGACGATGTCCTTGCAGTCGCGGCCCTCCTCCAGCATGCGGGTCACGGCCGCGAGCTGGCCCTGGGCGCGCTTGAGCCGGTTCACTACGGGGGTCAGTTCGGTTGAATCGAGTTGCACGGGAGTCTCCAAGCCACAGGGTGATGCACCCAATCCTATACCCCCGGGGGTGTTTTGCATACCCCTGGGGGTATCTGCAATACTCGGTGGGGTATTCACCCTGCTTTCCCGCTTGTCTCGAAAGGACACCCATGACACCCCCTTCGCCCGCAGCAACACCGGCGGTAACGGCGCTGGCTCCGGAAATCCTGAGCAGCTGGATCGCCGAGCACCACGACCTCCTCGTCATCGATGTACGCTCCGCCGCAGAGTTCGAGTCCGTTCACATCCGCGGCTCCTACAACGTCCCCCTGCCCCTGCTGTCCGAGCACACCCAGGAACTCGCCGCCCGGCTGGGCAGCAGGGTGGTCCTGGTTTGCCAGTCCGGCGCGCGCGCCGAGCAGGCGCGCCAGCGCCTCGGCGGAGCCGGAATCGACACGGCGTACGTCCTCAGCGGAGGGGTGCCGGCATTCGCCGCGGCCGGCGGCGACGTCGTCCGCGGGAAGAACCGCTGGGATCTGGAACGCCAGGTCCGCCTCGCCGCGGGCTCGCTCGTGGTCCTGGGACTGGCCGGAGGAAAATTCATCTCGCCCAAGATCCGCATTCTCGCCGGCACAATCGGCGCGGGCCTGACCTTCTCGGCCGCCACCAATACCTGCGCCATGGGCCAGGCTCTGTCGGCAATGCCGTGGAACAAGGCCGCCAAGGAGCCCACCCGCGAAACCGCGATCCTGCAGCTGCCCCTGGCCGCGGCGCGGCTGACCCCCGCGGCATGATCCCGGCCCTGGCACTGGGGCTGCTCGTCGGGATCGTGCTCGGCGTCGTGGGCGGCGGTGGGTCCATCATCGCTGTCCCAGCCCTGGTGTACGGAGTGGGACTGAGCCCCGCGCAGGCCATTCCCACGTCCCTGCTGGTGGTCGGTGTCTCGTCACTGGCGGCCCTGCTCCCGCGGCTTCGCGAGGGCATTAACTGGCCCGTGGTACTGCTCGTCGGCGCCGCAGGCGTGCCCGCGGCCTGGGGCGGAACGGCGGTGGGCCGCCTTTTGGACCCGAACATCCTGATGCTCGCCTTTGCAGCGATCATGGTGATCGCCGGAATCCGCATGCTGACCAGCACCACCGAATCCGAGGGCTCGTGCAGCACCGGGCCCACCAGGGCCTTCCGCACCTGCGCCCCCAAAGCCGTGGGAGTCGGGCTCCTGGTGGGCTTCCTGACCGGGCTGCTGGGCGTGGGCGGCGGATTCCTGATCACCCCGGCCCTCACCCTGTTCCTCGGACTGCGCACGAAACAAGCCGTCGGCTCGTCCCTGGCCATTATCGTGATCAATTCCGCCGCAGGCTTCGGCGCCCATGCCGCCGGCTTCACCATCGAATGGCCAACCATTCTGGCCTTCGCAGTCCCGGCGGTCCTCGGCTCACTCTTCGCAGCCCGCTTCGCCCGCCGGCTGAAAGACAAACACGTCCGCCTGTCGTTTGCCGTTCTCATCTTCGCCGTCGCGGCCTGGGTCACGGCAAGCACCGCCACCGCCTGACAGACAAGGAGAAACCATGGCTGTGGGCCGCGGGCGCACACGCGGTAGTGGATACCCCGGTGGTATCCAGCCTTGAGGCAAGAGCACTGCCACCATTTCCCCTCCACCCCCTTTACGAAGGAGAGCACCAATGCTTATCGAACGCATTTACGATGAAGACCTCGCCCAGGCGAGCTACCTGATCGGCTGCCAGGCCAAGGGTGAGGCCGTTGTTGTGGACGGCCGCCGCGACATCGCGGTGTACCAGGAGCTGGCCCGGAAGAACGGCATGAAGATCGTGGCCGTCACAGAGACCCACATCCACGCCGACTACCTCTCCGGCACCCGCGAACTGGCCGCCGCCACCGGCGCCAAGATTTACGTCTCAGGTGAAGGCGGCCCGGACTGGCAGTACGAATTCGACGGCGGACGGCTCTACGACGGCGACAAGATCACGCTGGGCAACATCACCATCCAGGCCCTCCACACTCCGGGCCACACCCCCGAACATCTGTCCTTCCTGGTCACCGACGGTGCGTTCAGCGACCAGCCCGGCTACCTGCTCTCCGGCGACTTCGTCTTCTCGGGTGACCTTGGACGTCCGGACCTGCTCGACGAGGCAGCCGGCGGCGTGGACACCCGCTTCGAAGGCGCCAGGCAGCTCTTCGCCAGCCTGCGGGACAAGTTCCTGATCCTGCCGGACTACGTCCAGATCCACCCTGCCCATGGTGCGGGCAGCGCCTGCGGCAAGGCCCTCGGCGCCATTCCCTCCTCCACCGTCGGTTATGAGCGCCTTTACGCGTGGTGGGGACCTTATCTGGCCGCCAATGACGAGCAGGGCTTCGTCGACGAGCTCCTCGACGGTCAGCCTGACGCCCACGCCTACTTCGGCCGGATGAAGCGCGAAAACCGCGAAGGACCGGCCGTCATGGGCGAACGCGCTCCCCTGCCGGAACTGGACACCGCCGCCGTCGCCAAGGACCTCGCCGGGGACAGGGTGACCTTCATCGACACCCGCTCCAACACCGAAGTCCACGAAGGCACCGTCAGCGGCTCCCTGAACGTTCCCGCCGGCAAGTCTGTGGCCAGCTATGGCGCCTGGGTGGTGAACCCCGAAACCGACAAGAACCCCTTGGTACTCCTGGCCCCGGACCAGGACGCCGCGCAGGAGGTGTGGGACCACCTGATCCGCGTCGGCATCGACAACATCGCCGGCTACGTCACCAGCCTCGACGGTCTGCCGACGACCACTCCGAAGCTGATCCAGCCCGCGGACCTCGCTGATTTCGATGCGGCCCTGGTGCTTGATGTCCGCAACCGCACCGAGCACGCCGCCGGGCACATCCCGGGATCCCACCAGCTCAGCGGCGGCCGCCTCATGTGGCACCTGGACGAGCTCCCCACCGAGGGCACCATCGTGACCTACTGCCAGAGCGGGGTCCGGAACTCCGTCGCGGCCAGCGCCCTGCGCCGCGCCGGCTACGACATCGTCGAGCTCGACGGCAGCTACGCAGGCTGGACGGCCTGGCAGCTGTCACGGCAGTCCGTCTCCAGCAACTGACTTCAGGCAGCATCCGAAAATATTGATGGACAGCATGGGCGGCGGCACGGGACACCCGGCCGCCGCCCACGCTGCCACCCCGGCAACTGGAGCGCGTTCATGACGTCCCGCATCACCRCTTCACCACAGCATCCAGGACGGCAGGATGGCATCACGCTGGGCCTGCGGCAGAACCTGGCCCAGTTCATCCTCCTCGTTGCGGTCAACGCCCTCGTCGGCGGCGCCTTGGGCCAGGAACGGACCGTCCTGCCGCTGCTCGCGGAAAAGGTCTTCCACCTGGACCTGCACACCTCCGCGCTGACCTACATTCTGGCGTTCGGGCTGGCCAAAGCCGCCACCAACTACTTCGCCGGCACCCTCTCGGACCGCTATGGACGCAGGCCGGTCCTGGTGGCGGGGTGGCTCATCGCCCTCCCCGTCCCCCTCCTGTTGATCTTCGGGCCTTCCTGGGGCTGGATCGTGGCGGCCAATGTCGTCCTGGGCATCAGCCAAGGCCTGACTTGGTCCACCACGGTCATGATGAAGATGGATCTCGTCGGCCCCGAACGCCGGGGCCTGGCGATGGGCCTGAACGAAGCAGCCGGTTACCTCGGCGTCGCCGGCACTGCCCTGGCCACCGGCTATATCGCCTCCGCCTACGGGCTGCGTCCAGGGCCGTTCCTGCTCGGCGCCGCCTTCATCGCCGTCGGCCTCGGGCTGTCCGTCCTGACCATCCGCGAGACACACCACCATGCCAACGCCGAAGCCGCCGTCCACGTCCCGGTCCACGCCGGAAGCCATGCCGGGCTGAGCAACCGTGACGTCTTTACGCTGACAAGCTTCCGTGACAAGTCACTGTCCTCCGTCAGTCAGGCCGGCATGGTGAACAACCTCAACGACGGCCTGGCCTGGGGATTGTTCCCCGTCCTCTTCGCCGCYGGCGGGCTCAGCATAGAACGCATCGGCATCCTCGCGGCCGTGTATCCCGCCGTCTGGGGCGCGGGCCAACTGATCACCGGCGCCCTCTCGGACCGGATCGGGCGAAAGCCCCTGATCGCCGGTGGCATGCTCGTCCAGGCAGCAGCGCTGGCCATGGTCGCATTCGGAAACGACTTCGGAATCTGGCTGGCCGCTGTCGTCCTGCTCGGTGCCGGCACTGCCATGGTCTACCCCACGCTGCTAGCCGCGATCGGCGACGTCGCCCACCCTGCATGGCGGGCCAGGTCCGTCGGCATATACCGGCTGTGGCGCGACGGCGGGTTCGCCGTCGGCGCCGTGCTCTCCGGCTGCGTCGCCGACGCCTACGGCATCCCTGCAGCCGTCGCCGTCGTCGCCGCCCTGACGGCGGCCTCGGGAATCGTCGTGGCGGTACGGATGCGAACCACCGACCACGCGGTTTTCCGGGGTGAACGGGGGGAACGCGTTCCGCCCGACGGCATCTGAGCGCGAGACGCACGCTCCGAGGATGCGGTTCCTGCGCGGTTCCCCGCCGTCGTCAACCCCTGGAGGTGCCATGACGCGGCTCGGAGCAGGTGGGAGGATGGGCGCATGGAACTGCACATCACTGGCGACCCCGCCGCCGACCAACTGCTCAGCAATGACGCGTTCGCACTCCTCATCGGCATGCTGCTTGACCAGCAGGTGACCATGGAGTCTGCGTTCGCCGGACCGGAAAAGATCCAGACGCGCATCGGGTCCATGGCCCCTGCCGCAATCGCCGAATATGACCCGGCAGGCTTCGTTGAGGTCTTCAAGGAGCGTCCGTCCATCCACCGCTTCCCTAGCTCCATGGCCAGCCGCGTCCAGGACCTCGCCGCAACCGTAGAGCGCGATTGGAATGGCGACGCAACTGCCATCTGGAAGCAGGACGATCCTGACGGCCAGGAAGTGCTGCGCAGGTTGAAGGGATTGCCCGGCTTCGGCGAGCAAAAGGCAAAGATCTTCCTCGCACTGCTCGGCAAGCAGTGCGCACTCCAGGCACCAGGCTGGCGTGAGGCTGCCCACCCCTATGGCCAGGAGAGCGCATTTCTTTCTGTCGCCGACATCGTGGACGCGGAGTCGCTGAGAAAAGTGCGCGCCAGCAAGCAGGCAGCCAAGGCCGCCATCAAAGCCGCGAAGACATCCGAGCGCTGATAACCCGGCCCGCCGGCTTCACGCACGCCCGTCCGCCCGGCCAGCGAGAACGGCGGCCCGCCAACTCAATTGATACCGCAAGGATCTCTCTTCCTAGAACACTTTCGCGTGCCATAGTCTGGGCACGCCAGCCTGCGTCCGAAGGTGAAGAAGGCCGGGAAAGCAGGACACAAGGGGCTTAGAAGGGACCGACCATGCTGATCTGCGCAACTTGCGCCGTCGAACGCGACGAACCTACGCCCGGAGTCTGCCCGATCTGCGCCGATGAGCGGCAGTATGTGCCCGAGGACGGACAAAAGTGGCTCACACTGGACGGGCTGGCGCAGGAGGGCCAGCAGACAGTGTCGAAGGAGAACGAGCCGGGACTGATCGGGATCACGACGGAGCCAAAAGTCGGGATCGGCCAGACCGCTCAGCTTGTGGTGACACACGAGGGTTCGCTGCTGTGGGATCCGGTCGGATATGTCGATGACGGCGCTGTGCAGGCAGTCCTCGAGCGGGGCCCGGTCCTGGCCATCGCCGCTAGCCATCCACACATGTTTGGTGTGCAGGTCGAATGGTCGCAGCGGCTCGGTGGTGTCCCCGTACTTGTGGCGGACGCAGACCGGCGATGGCTGGGTCGCACCGATCCGATCATCGAATATTGGTCCGGCTGTCAAGCTATCGCGGAAGGGTTGACACTGCACCAGACCGGGGGGCACTTCCCGGGCAGCGCGGTGGTGCACTGGTCCGCAGGATCGGGCGGCAGAGGAGTTCTGCTGACCGGCGACAGCGTGTTTCCGAATCCAGACCGTCGCTCAATAGCCTTTATGCGCAGCTACCCGAATCGCTTGCCGCTATCCGGCGCGGTGGCGTTGCGAATCGCGGCGCAGCTGGGAGAGCTCAAGTTCGACCGGATCTACGGCAACTTCAACAATGTCATCGCATCCGGAGCCAAGGCCGTTCTGCGCGATTCCGCCCAACGGCACGCTGCTTGGGCGCGAGGAGACTTCGACCATTTAACCTGAGTTGTCCCCCTCCAGCGACTGTTTGGCTCCCCCTGAGCGATCCCGGCGCGCACGGCGCCTACTCGCGGCGGAGTCTGTGGTCGACGAGGACGATGTGGAAGATGAGTTTTCCTGGACTCCAGGAGTCCAACGGCGATGCGATTCGCCGTGGTATCCAGTCGGTATCTACACACCCGGTCAACCGCACCCGAGGAGAGCATCATGACCGCTACCTACACCTTCGACGTCTTTTCCAGCCTCGACGGCTTCGGCGCCGCCAGCGGCAACTGGACCGGCTACTGGGGCAAACAGGGCCCCGAGCTGCTCGAGCGCCGCCTCGCCTAGTACGCCGCGGAGCAGCGGATGGTCTTCGGCGCCAACACGTACCGGGCGTTCGCGCGGATGCTGGCCTCGAGCACCGAGGAGTCCGAGGTGCGTGACCCATGGGTCACCCGGATGAGAAGCCTGCCGGCAACAGTGGTGTCGACCACACTCGAAGGACCGCTCAACTGGCCGAACGCAACCGTCGTGAGCGGTGACGCCGTCGACGTCGTCGCCCGGCTCAAGGAGGAGTCCTCGGTGCCGCTGCGCTCGCACGGCAGCCTGTCGATGAACCGGGCGCTGATGGCCGCCGGTCTGGTCGACCGCGTCCAGGTGACGCTCTTCCCTGTGATCACCGGCCAGACCGGACTGGAACCGATCTTCCAGGGTGCGGCCGACTTCGACCTCGAGCTGATCGAGAGCCGGACGCTCGACGGCAACATCCAAGAGCTCATCTACCGGCCCACCCTGCATGCCTGACCTATATCAAGGAACTTGAACAGGACCTCGCAGAAGAACGGGACCGCGCCGCGTTGGCACGGTCATGAGCGACAGACACGGCGGCCACGGCCGAGGATCTCAACGACCATTTGCGGCTGCAACAGCCGAGTCCGGGTTGCTTCGGTTCCGTAGACGGATCAGCGGCCTGCTGATTGTTCATCTCCGCGTCACCGCGGGGACGCCAAGGAGTCCGGGGCCGGGAAGGTCGCGTCCATAGTCTGCGAAGCAGGCGTCCGCTCGGCGCCGGCGGCCAAGTGCTCTTCGTTGACATCCAATCCGGATTCACCTTGGCGGTCACCGGCCCCGGGACGCCCACGTCGTGCAGCCTGAAAATAGTCCCGCCCCCCAGAACGCAGGAGTCCGTCCATGTCATTACGTATCCTTGCCGCCGCAGGCCTTGCCGTGCTGACGGCCACCACTACACTCGCCCCGGCCAACGCGGCCCCTGTCCCGGCCGAGCAGGCCGCGCAGGAATCCTTCAGCTTCGGCGTGATCGGAGACATCCCCTACGGCCAGCAGGAAGCCGAGCTGTTCCCGTCCCGGATCGGCGATCTCAACGCCGACCTGGACCTCGACTTCGTGGCCCACGTCGGCGACATCAAGAACGGCTCCTCGGCCTGCACCGATGAGTACTTCGCCCGGATCCGTGCCGCCTTCGACACCTTCGAACTTCCCCTCGTCTACACCCCGGGCGACAACGAGTGGGTGGACTGCCACCGGGAAAACAACGGCAGTTACAACCCCCTGGAGCGCCTGGACAAGGTGCGTGAAGTCTTTTTCCCGTCGCCCGGAAAGACGCTCGGCGCGACCATGCCGGTCAAGTCCCAGAACGCCCTCGGCCTGCCCGAGAACGTCCGCTTCACCCACAACCGCGTGGCCTTCTCCGTCCTGAACATCCAGGGCAGCAACAACTCGCTGCAGCCCTGGACCGGACTGGGCCGGACCGAAACCACGCCGGAACAGCGGGCCGAAGTCAGACACCGCATCGACGCCACCATCGACCAACTGCACGCAACCTTCACCGACGCCACCCTGCGCAACGACCGGGCCGTGGTGATCATGACCCAGGCCGACATGTTCGACCCCTCACTGCTGGCCGCCGCCACGGCCGACCCGAAAATCCTGTCCGGCTTCCGCGAAATCATCGACGTTTTGGTCAAAGAAACCAACAATTTCGACGCCCCGGTCTACCTGGTCAACGGCGACAGCCACATCTTCGCCGAGGACCAGCCCCTGGGCGACGGCTCACCCTGGCTGCGGGTCTACGGCCAGGACACCGCCGCCGATGACCTGCAGCGCATCACCGTCGACGGATCCGCCAACGCCACCAACTATGTGAAGTTCACCGTGGCAGCGAACAGTGACGCCACCGGCAACGTGCTCGACTGGAAGAAGGTCCCCTACACCAGCTGATTTTCAGCCCCGGACGGACGTCCCGAAGGGACACAGAGGGTATCCAGTTGGGTGAGCTGGCCCCTGAGGTGAAACCATACGGACCATGGCCCAGAAGATTGCGTACCAGGGTGAACCCGGCGCCAACTCCAATATCGCGTGTCAACAGATGTTCCCCGAGCTCGAAAGCGTTCCCTGCGCCAGCTTCGAGGACGCTTTCGAGCTGGTTTCCAGCGGGGAGGCCGAGCTGGCCATGATCCCGATCGAGAATTCGATTGCCGGCCGCGTGGCGGACATCCATATTCTGCTTCCGCAGTCGCACCTGCAGATCGTGGGCGAGTTCTTCCTGCCCATACACTTCGACCTCTTGGGTATCCCGGGCAGCACCATCGAAGGTGCCACCGAGGTCCACAGTCACATCCACGCCCTTGGACAGTGCCGCCGGCTGATCCGCGACGCCGGGCTCCGGCCCGTCATCGCCGGCGACACCGCCGGCTCCGCCCGGGAGGTCCGGGAATGGAACGACCCCGCCAAACTGTCCCTCGCTCCCCCGTTGGCGGCCCAGATCTACGGTCTGGAGGTGCTGGCATCGCGCGTTGAGGACGACCCCTCCAACACCACCCGCTTTGTGGTCCTGGCCCGGGAAAAGAACCTGCCCACCCGGGATGAGTTGGCCGGGCCGGCAGTGACCAGCTTTGTGTTCCGCGTCCGGAACGTCCCATCGGCGCTCTACAAGGCGCTGGGCGGGTTCGCCACGAACGGTGTGAACATGACGCGGCTGGAGAGCTACATGGTGGGTGACGAGTTCGCCGCCACCATGTTCATGGTGGACGTTGAGGGGCACCCCGAGGACCTGCCGCTGCGGCTGGCCCTCGAGGAGCTGGATTTCTTCACCACCGAGGTGCGTATCCTGGGCGTCTACCCCGCTGCCGGCCATCGGACCGCACGGGCACTCAGCAGCTGAGCCCAACTGGCTGAAGGGCCATCGGCCACATCACTCCTTGGCTGCCGCGCCCTCGCTGCCGCCCTCAGCTGCAGGCTTCACGAGGGATGGCGCCCGTGGCCCGCGGCATCCCTCACCGCCGTCCACGCAGGGACGCCGCACTCCCCCGCTGAACCAGGACAGAACACCCAGTCCCGACGTCAGGCCCGGAACCAGAACAGGACTTCGGGCTGACAGGTTCTCTGCTGCGACATAGGCACCATCTCCCCCCATACGGCAAAGCCCGCGGCCAGGAAAGGCACCGGTCGCAGTCCGGAGTACCTGCCCGCCCTGAACAGCGGAACCCGATGGCCACCGCCTGATCGGGTGGTTGGAGAGCATCTGCTACGGACGGGTTTCACTGGCGGCGACAAGGGGGCGGGCTTAAAATGGCGTTGGCTGGGTAGGGATCGCGGTTTGCGTGGATCGTGCCTCAGATCGGAGAGCGTCATGCTCAGGACCTTGTTGTGTAAGTTGAACATGCGCCATGATTGGCACCTGGAGTCCACCGAGGATGGCGGCCGCTACAAGCGCTGCAGGCGTTGCGGTAAGGACGACGACCGTGGCGGTGGCGGAACCGGCGCGAGTGGCGCTTGGGCTGGCATTGCTGGGATGGGATAAGCCCGCGTGCCAGGCGGTCCCCGGCCACGGTCGCCCGTTCACAACGGTAGGGGCTCCACTCGGGCCCGGCTCCCCATTCTGTTTACTGGCAGAGGCGGTCGAGGGTTTCCTGGGCAGCCTGTTGCATCTGCGTCTGGAGCAGGTCGATGCGGCGCGCGGATGCGGGGTCCTGCCAGGCCAGCGGCCGTAGTGCCATGGTCATCGTGATCTGGCTGCCGCCGTCGGCGCTCGTGATGGAAATACTCGTGTAGCCGAATATGTGCCCTGTATGGCCGTAGCGAAAGTCGCCGGAACATGCGTCAGGATACCGCTCTAGACCGAGTCCGTAGTCCCAGAATTCGGTCTTCTTCTTCATTTCCTCAAGCATGGCGGGGGAAAGGAGCTGGCCGCGCAGGAGGGCCCGGTAGAAGGTGTTTAGGTCCTGCGTGGTGGAGATGACGCCGCCTGCGGGGGAGCCGACAAGAGCCTCGGGCTGGGTGAGATCGACCCGTTCGCCGCCCTCAATGAGGTAGGCGTGGATGTTGTCCGGAGCCTGGCGGTCCGGTTCGGCCAGCGACGTGTGCTGAAGTCCCAGGGGCGCGAAGATGTCTTCTTTGAGCACGTCGGCGACGGGCCGTCCGCGCAGTTTTTCGATCAGCTGGCCGAGAGCCAGGTAGTTGGAGTTTGAGTAAGAAAAGCGGTCCACGTTCTTGGACTCCCAGGGGAGAGTGGCGGCCAGTTCGAGTCCTCGTTGCATGCTGAGCCGCGTGTTCGCAACCTGCTTCAGTGGTCCCGCCGCGTATTCCGAGTCGCCGAAATCGGGCATGCCGGAGTTATGGTTCAGCAACTGGCGGACGGTGATGGGTCCGGGCGGCCGCAGCGTGGTTCGGAAGCTCTCCAGGACACCGTTCACCGGGTCATCGAGCCCGATAAGTCCCTCGTCGACGAGTTTCAGGACGGAGACGGCGACCATCGATTTTGTAATGCTGGCAACGGATACCCTGTCCTGGGGCCGGGCCGGGTCCTTGCTGTCCAGGTTTCGCACGCCGTAGGCCTTGGACCATTCGCCGCCCGGCCATCTCATCTGCACTACCAAGGACGTCGCCCCGCCCTCCATGAAGTGCTGGATCCTGCGTTCCAGAGAATTCGTCGCTGCCTGGGTCGCGAAGACGCTCGACGGGGCCGGCCCGGGAGGGGCCCCCACGCAACCGCTCACAGCGAGGACCAAAGCCGCGGAGAAAGTTACGGCACCGAGCGGCCAAGAACGCGAACGCCACCAAGCAGCCAAGGCACCCATGACATCGTTGTACGCTCAAACGTGTCCAGTGGATAGGTCGGGCTCGTAACAGCCTCTACAAGTCCCAGGTAGCCAAGATGTCTGTTCATAAGCATGCAGCCCTGAACGCGCTCAGACCCATATATAAATGGTATATGAGACTGTTATGACTTAGTTGTTTTGTATGCATCCTCCCTCTTACGATCACAGTGACCTGCTGCACATTGAGCAGCCGGGGTTCATCCCTCAGACCACTGTCATCACGGAGGAAGCAATGTCGCTCCCGACTCAGAAAACCCCGGCGCCGCGGAATGCCCTGCGCCGGGTCGCCGCCGCCAGCCTCGCCGGCAACGCGATCGAATACTACGACTTTTCGATCTACGGCCTTGCGGCAGCGCTGGTGTTCCCGCAACTGTTCTTTCCCCAGAGCGACCCCTTCGTAGCCACCCTGGCCACCTTTGGCACCCTCGCCGTCGGCTATATCTCACGCCCGCTGGGCGCAATCGTGTTCGGGCACTTCGGTGACAAGGTGGGCCGTAAGCCGATGCTCGTCATCACCTTGCTCCTCATGGGATTCGCCACCCTGGCCATCGGTGTACTTCCCACGTTCGACCAAGTGGGCATGTGGGCGGCAGTGATGCTCACGTGCCTGCGCTTCCTCCAGGGCATCGCCTTCGGCGGCGAGTGGGGCGGCGCCATCCTTATGGCCTTCGAATACGCACCGGAGAACCGCCGCGGGCTCTTTGCAGCGATCCCCCAAGTGGGCCCGGCCACAGGTGCTCTGCTCGGCAACGCCGCCTTCCTGCTGGTCACGCTGCTGCCTAAGGAGGACCTGCTCGCATGGGGCTGGCGCCTTCCGTTCCTCTTCAGCTTCGTCCTGGTCATCGTGGGCATGTTTATCCGGCTCAAGATCGCTGAATCCCCCGAGTTCCAGGCCACCAAGGCCGAGGGCCGGCAGGTCAAGGTGCCCATCGCGGCAGTCCTGAAGAACAACCTGAGGGCCGTGCTCCTGGTGGCCGGCGGCTTCCTGGGCTTCGGCGCCTTCTCCGTGATCGTCATGACCTACCTGGTGGGTTACAGCCAAAGCGTGATGGGCATCCCCGCCTCGACCATGCTCTCCTTCACCATGGTCGCCTTTGCCATCCAGATCCCCATGATCCTGCTCTCCGGCCACCTGTCCGACCGGCATGGCCGGCGCACCCTTATCACCGTTGGCTCCCTGGCTGCCGTGGCCTCCATCTTCCTGATGTTCGCTGCCGTGGCCAGTGCCCAGCCCTGGCTGGTGGGCCTGGCGTACGCCCTCGGTTTCGGTTGGCTCTACACCATCTGCTACGGCCTCCAGCCCGCCCTCTTCGCGGACGCGTTCCCGGCCGAGGTCCGCTTCACCGGTATGTCGCTGGGCTACCAACTGGCCAACGTCGTCGGCTCCGGGTTCACGCCCATGATCGCCGTCTKGCTGGTGCACACTACCGGAAACTTCCACTCCGTTCCCATGTTCGTCGCGGCAACCCTGGCCGTATCGCTGGTCTGCCTGCTCCGTCTCGCGGCCCTGGCCCAGGCACGGAAAGCCGCCGAGTCCCCCGCCCAGCAGGAGAGCCTACCCCTGGCTGCCACGCACTAAACGGACCCTTCGCCCACGCACTACAGAAAAAGGACATTATGAAGTTCGAACACATCACCCTGGGCCAGCGCGTGCTCTTCGGAGCAGGCCGGGCTGCCGAGCACGTCGCCCAGGAGGCCGCACGCCTCGGTGCGCGCAACATCATGTGCATCACCTCCGAATTCGAGCGGCCCTTCGCCGAGACTGCCCTGAGCCTCGCCGGCGTGGGCCTCTGGCACACGGATGTTGTCCAGCATGTCCCGGCGGAAACCGCGGACAAGGCCCGGAAGGCAGCGTCCGACGCCGGGATCGACCTGATCGTCTGCGTTGGCGGCGGTTCCACCACTGGCCTGGCGAAGGCAGTGGCGCTGACCACCGGCATCCCCATCGTCGCCGTGCCCACCACCTACGCCGGGTCCGAAGCGACCAACGTGTGGGGCCTGACGGAAAACGCGACCAAAACAACAGGCGTTGATGACCGCGTGCTGCCCGCCGCGGTGGTGTACGACGCCGAGCTGACGCTCAGTCTGCCGGTTTCCCTTTCGGTCGCTTCTGGCCTGAACGCCTTGGCGCACTGCGTTGATTCCCTGTGGGCACCGCGCGCCGATCCCATCAACCAGGCGCTGGCTGCCGAAGGAATCCGAGCCCTCGCCGACGGGCTTCCGCGCATCGCCGCGGACCCGTCGGACCTGACCGGCCGGGAGACCGCTCTGTACGGGGCATACCTTGCCGCCGTGTCCTTCGCCTCGGCGGGTTCCGGACTGCACCACAAGATCTGCCACGTCCTGGGCGGAACCTTCAACCTGCCCCATGCGGAGACGCACGCAACCGTCCTCCCCTACGTGGTGGCCTTCAATGGGCCCGCAGCTCCGGACGCGGCAGCACGGCTCGCCGGGGCACTCCGCGCGGGACTGGCCAGTGCCCCCGCCCAGGAGCCCGGCGCTGAACCCGCCGAGGATGCCCTGGCGCTCCTGAACAGCCTCCGGGGCACCCTGGGGGCACCCACCGCACTGCGCGACTACGGCTTCACCGAAGCAGATATCCCCGAAGCCGTGGAGCGGATCCTCAAGGTGGTGCCGGCGTCGAACCCTGCCGCAGCCACAGGGGAAAACATCGGAGGCCTTCTTCGCGCAGCCCTGGCCGGAACAGAACCCACCACCCGGTCCGCCGCACTGGCAGCGGCCGGCGCCGTCCAGAACGGAGGAACAAAGTGACTCTTAGCGAAGTAGCAACCGACTCCGGGGCCGGYTCCCAATTCGCCCGGGAGGAAAGCCTCGTGCACGAGGTGGTCCGTTCGTTTACCGGCGGCAGCAAACGCGACCGTGAAGTGATGGGTTCGCTGGTCCGCCACCTGCATTCCTTCGTCAGGGACGTCCGCCTCACCGAGGCGGAATGGACCAAAGGAATCGACTTCCTCACCCGCGTCGGCCAAATCACCACCGAAACCGGTCAGGAGTTTGTGCTGCTTTCCGATGTTCTCGGCGTCTCGATGCAGACCATTGCCGTGAACAACGAGGCCTACGGCGACGCCACCGAGGCCACCGTGTTCGGACCTTTCTTTGTGGCGGATGCCCCGCAGATCCAGATCGGCGGGGACATCGCCGGCGGCGCCGCGGGTGAGCCCTGCTGGGTGGAAGGAACGGTGACGGACACCGAGGGGAATCCCCTGCCCGGCGCCCGGATCGAGGTGTGGGAGGCGGACGAAGACGGCTTCTACGACGTGCAGTACAACGACGGCCGCACCGCCGCCCGCGCCCACCTCTTCACCGATGAAAACGGGCGGTACGCTTTCTGGGCACTGACGCCCACCCCCTACCCCATCCCGCACGACGGCCCCGTGGGCGGGATGCTGGAGCACTTCGGCCGCTCCCCCGTCCGCGCCTCGCACCTGCACTTTATGGTGTCCGCCCCGGAGAAGAACACCCTGGTGACCCACATCTTCGTGAGGGGATGCGCCCACCTGGACAACGATTCGGTCTTCGGTGTGAAGGAATCCCTCATCAAGGACTTCGCCGCCCAGCCGCCGGGAACCCCCGCTCCCGACCGCCGTGACCTTGGCGAGCAATCGTGGACAAAGGCGCGCTTCGACGTCGTCCTGCCGCCCGCGGGCCCCCGCACCACCGAAGCTTTTTAGGAAGGAAGCCACCATGGAACTGCAGCACACGCATAAGGAGACCTTCGAGGACGGCCTGGCCATCCGCAAGGAGGTGCTCGGCGCCGCCCACGTGGAACGGTCCCTCGCCAACGTCAGCGAGTTTGGCCGGCCCATGCAGGAACTCGTCACCGAGTACTGCTGGGGCGCCGTCTGGAGCCGGGACGGGCTGGAACGCAAKACCCGGTCCATGCTCAACCTGGCCATGCTCACCGCCCTGAACCGCGGCCACGAGCTCTCTGTCCACGTGAAGGGGGCCATCAACAACGGCGTGACGCCGGAGGAGATCCAGGAAGTGCTGATGCAGACGGCCATCTACGTCGGCGTCCCGGCAGCACTCGAATCATTCCGCATCGCCGAAGCAACCCTGAAGGAAATGAATGTCACCGTATAAGCCCCGCATCGGCTTCATCGGCCTGGGCAATATGGGCACGCCCATGTCCCGCCGTCTGCTGGAAGCCGGCTACGCAGTGACCGGCACCGACCTCGCGGCCGCCAACAGGCAGCGCCTGGCAGAGGCCGGCGGCACCGCCGTCGAGACCGCCACCGAGGTGGCGGCCGGCTCCGATGTCCTCATCCTGATGCTTCCCAACTCTGACGTTGTGGAAACGGTCCTGCACGACGGCGGCGTGGCCGCGGCGCTGCCGCCGGCTGCGGTCATCGTGGACATGAGTTCCTCGGAGCCGCTGCGCACGCGGGCCCTCGCCGCGAAGCTCGCGGCTGACGGGCTGGCCCGCCTGGTGGATGCCCCTGTGTCCGGCGGCGTGGGCGGCGCCGAAAAAGGGACACTGACCATCATGACCGGCGGCGACCTGGACACTGTCGCGGAACTCGCCGACGTGCTGGCCGTCCTGGGCCGCGTCCGCCACACCGGCGCGGTKGGGTCAGGACACGCCCTCAAGGCCCTGAACAACCTGCTGTCCGCCACGCACCTGCTGGCCACCTCGGAGGCGATGGTGGCCGGCCAGGAGTTCGGGCTGGATCCGTCCACCATGCTGGAGGTCTTCAACGCCTCCAGTGGACGCAGCGGGTCCACAGAAAGCAAGTGGCCCAACTTCGTCCTGCCCGGCGGCTACGACTCCGGCTTCGGCCTGGGCCTGATGCTCAAGGACATGAGGATTGCCACGGACCTGGCGGACGGAATGGGTCGGCCCAGCCGGCTGGGAAGCCGCGCAGTGGATCTGTGGAGCGAAGCGTACGGCGAACTGAACCCCGGTGCCGACCACACGGAAATTGCGCGCTGGGTGGGACACACGTCCTGACCCTGAAATCGCCGTCGTCGGAAGTGTCCGGCAAGCAAAGTGCCGCCCGGAGAGCGTTATGCTCACCGGGCGGCACTTTGCTTATGTCTGATCAGTGGCTCAGGCCAGGTCAGTGGCCGTGGCTGATCACCTGGTCCAGCGGGGCCGGGCCCTTGGCCTCGAATTCGCGTGTCTGGCGTTTCGTTTCGGCCTCGTAGGTGTCAGTGTCCCCCCGGTGCCGGGCAATGAGCCGGCGCCGGGCCGACGGAGCAACATGGCACAGCCCGGGAACGTCCGGGTTGTCGCGGCAATCGATCCCGCCGGCCGCCGGGGCCACGGCCCGCAGGCCCTGGCCGGTCAGCGCCAGGCCCCGGCTCGTATAACGGCGCCGGGCCTCCCCCTCGCAGGCGGGACAGGCCGTGGTTGCCGGGGCGGGAGTGTCCATGAAAAGTTCGACGTCGGCGCGGCAGCCGGTGCAGCGGTAGTCGAAGAGGAGGCGCGCCATCAGACGAGCTCTTTCAGGGGGCCGCCGAAGTCTTCCCAGTCCCTGGGATCGTGGGCGATCCAGACGGAGGCCGATTCCTCGTCGCGGATCCGTTTGAGGGACGCGATGGAGCGCCGGGCCTCGTCATGGTCCCAGTCGGAACCGTCCACGGCGCCCCATTCCATGGCTTCGCGCAGGTGCACCGTATCGCCGGTCAGCAGGATGTTCTGGCTGGGCAGCCGGACCAGCGCGCTGAGCTCACCAGGAGTGTGGCCCGGAGTGTGGTGGATGATGATGGCGGCGTCCCCGAACAGGTCCTGGCTGGGTGACTGGACGGTGGTCCAATCGAACTCCTTGACCTCGGCCGTGAGATCGGTGGGGTTAAAGAGGTGCGCCGATTCCGGGCCCGGGTTCGCGGCCCACTGGAATTCGCCGGGACCGGCGAAGAACTTGGCCTGGGGGAACAGGTACAGGCCGCCGGCATGGTCCGAGTGGGTATGGGACAGGACCACGTGCGTGATGTCCTCGGGACGGTAACCCAGCTTGGCGAGCTGGCGGTCGATCCGCTGTTCCGGGTTGGACACGATCATCGAGGTCTCCGGCCGGTCCCCGAAGACCAGGGCGGGGTCGTCGCACACCAGCGGGTTCATGCTGGTATCAAACAGGACCAGGCCCTGCTCGTGCTCAATCAGGTAGGCGGGCAGGGGAATGCGGACAGCCCCTTCGGCTCCGACCACCAGGTGTGCTGCGTCGATGTCCATCTTCGGGGCGTCCAGCCCCCACATGCGGATGTTGGCTGCCGGGTTCTTCCCGGTTGGTGCCGCCAGATGAGTAGCCTGCGTCATTGCGTGCTCCTAGGTGATGTTGTTCCCCGCCAGCCATTTCAGGACCGGTTCGAGGATCTCTTTGTTGTTGTTTTCGAAAATCAGGCCATGGCCGTTGCCAGCGATGCCCAGGCCTTCCAGCCGCAGGTGCGTTGCCGTGGCACCGGAGCGGTTAAGGAACTCGACGGTTTCGGCGTCGCCACCGGCACGCCCCGAGGCCGCCCCGGAGACCACCAACACCGGCAGGCCCTCAAGTGATCGGCCGCCGGCCAGCGGCACAGCTGTCAGCCCGTGTTCGAGGCTGCCCCGCGGTCCCAAATCCCTGAAGGGTGGGCCGAGGGGTTCGAAGGTGACGATTCCCCGGACCCGTTGAGGGGAGCGGGACGCGGCAAGCCAACCGCCGGCGGCACCGGCGGAATGCGTGGCCAGCACGGCCGGACCTGCTTGTTCGAGCAAGTCCACGATGCGGCGCGCATCGAGTTCCTGGCCGAGCGCAGTGTCCGTCAGCATGCCCGACGAGGAGGCCACCAACCTGTCTAGTTCCGGCGAACCGGGCCGGCGGCCCCACGGCCAGGCGGAGTGTTCGGAGCCGGCACCCGGTATGGCATCGGAACCGGGCTCCGGCGCAAAAACTGCTCCGGCACCGGCGTAGTCCGGAAACCCGGTACGCCCGCCCAGCCGTGCAGGATCGTACGGTGACCGCCCGTGGCCGGGTCGGTCCAGGAGGTAGGCCGGGAACCCGGCATCCACCAGCCGCGGCGCCCAGCCCGGCGCGCTGTCGTCGATCCCCAGCCAGTCTGTGGACTGTCCGCCGCCGCCGTGCACCAAAACCCAAGGCGTCCTGGCGGTGCCGTCAGCCGGCGCCTCCCACTGGACCCAGGCGGGTCCCAACTGACAGGGACCGGCGTCGGACTGCTGGAGGTCTCCCGGGAGGAAGAAGCCGCCGGTCCGCACGGTCCGCGCTGTTTTGTTCAGGTGCGGGGCGCCCGGCTCAGTGGACCACAGCTGAGCGGCGCCCGGACACGGACCCGTCGTCGTCGTGGGCATACGGGACCTACGCCGACACGGCGGGCGTCAGCCGCACGGGAACATGATCATGTCCGAAGGCCTGGTAGTTGACGGTCTTGCGCGGTTCCCCGGTGAGCTCGATCTTCTCGATCCGCTCCACCATGGCGCGCAGCAGCGTGCGGGCTTCGAGCCGGGCCACCTGGTTGCCGGCGCACGTGTGGATCCCGAACCCGAAGGACAGGTGCGCGTTTTTGAGGTCGCGGTCTACGTGGAACTCGTCCGGGGCGTCGTACTGGCGCGGATCCCGCCCCGCGCCCAGCCACATGGTGAGGATCTTGGCGCCTTCCGGAATGCGGACGCCTCCCAGCACCGTCTCTTTGGTGGCCCAGCGTCCGCCGTAGCGTGAGGCGGGATAGAGACGGATGGCTTCCTCCCAGGCGTTGTCCACCAGGCCCGGGTTCTCACGCAGCTTCTGCCATTCCCCGGGGTTGTCCGCGAAGGCGCGGATCATCGAGGCGATCGACGCGGTGGTGGTGTCGAAACCCGCGGCGAAGATGGATTTGAGGATCTGCTGGGCGGTGTGCTCGGAGATCTTGCCCTCGTCCGCCATGGAGTAGAGCTGCCAGCCGATGCCGCCGTCGGCCTGCACGTCGCGCGCGGTGTTGGATTCAACCCATTCCATGGCCTCGGTGCCGCTGGCGAGCTTGGCGGCCTGCAGGTCGCTGGGCGGACCGAAGACGTTGAAGACGGCGTCGCCGAACTTCAGCAGCAGCTCGCGTCCCTCCTCCGGGAGGCCCAGGACGTCCGGGAAGACCTTGAGGACGTACTTCACGGACAGGTCGGTGTACGCGTTGATCTCCGCCGGTCCGTCCGCCAGGAGATTATCGATGAGCCGTTCGGCCTCGGCCTTGAAGTAGGTGGACATCTTGGCGAGGTTCTCGGCGTCGAACACCTTGAACACGGCCGCTTTCGATGCCGTGTGCTCCGGCGGATCCTCCAGGATCAGGGTGCGCGGCCGGAATGCCGACGGCGCGTAGAACGGCCGGTCCGTGGACGAAAAGGTACGCCAGTCGCGCAGCGCCTTCTGGATCTCGGCGTAGCGGGTGATGGCGTAGTAGCCATACTTCTCCATGTAGACCACGGGAGCGATCTCGCGCTGTTCCGCGTCGAACGTGTGCACGTCCTGCAGCGTTTCGAGCGAGAATGCATCGTAGCCGGAGACCGGTGCCTCGATGACCTCGGGGAGGATGTTCGTTTCAGTCATGTCTGTTCCTCGTTGAACGGTAGTGGGGGATTATTTTCCGGCCTGGCGTGCCGGCGGCGGGGTGCCTGTGGCCATCCAGTCCAGCCGCCGCTGCACGCCGGCCTGGGCCATCTCCGGGTGCGTCAGGACGAAGAAGGTGTTGGTGCGGATGGCGTCAAGTACCTGCCCGGCCACCTCTGCCGGGTCCATCCCCACCTCGGCGGTGGTGGCCGCCAGCCGCTCCATGACCGCCAGCCTCCCGGGCTCGGCAGCCAAGGGCACATCGGCAGGGCGGTTCCGCTCGGCGTCGACCATCCGCGTCCTGACCGGGCCCGGCGCCAGCAGCGAAACACCCACGGGGCTGCCGGCAGTGCGCAGTTCCACCTCGAGCGATTCGCTCATGCCCAGCACGGCGAACTTGGAGGCGCAGTACGGCGTCATGGTCGCCGTGCCGGAACTGAACGCAGCCACGGAGGCGGTGTTGACGATGTGTCCTCCGCCGCCGGCCTCCAGGAGGGGCAGGAACACCCGGCAGCCGTTGAGGACGCCGAAGAAGTTCACATCCATCACCCAGCGCCACGCCTCTTCCGGAATACTCAGGAAGCTGCCACCCGTTTCCACGCCCGCGTTGTTGCAGACGACGTCGATCCGGCCGTAAGTGCCCAGCACCGCCTCGGCGAGCGCCTCAAGGTCCCCGACGCTGCGGACGTCTGTCCGCTGGCCCATCACGTCACCGAAGGCGGAGAGTTCCCGCACGGCGGTGTCCAGTGCTGCCTGTTCGACGTCGGCAATGGCAACGCGCATGCCTTCTTCCAGGAAGCGCCGTGCCATGGCGAAGCCGATGCCGCTTGCGCCGCCGGTGACCACGGCAGTCTTACCGCTGAACTCGGTGATGCCCGCCATCGCTACCACGTTCCAATCAGGGAACGGGTTTCCAGGCTCTTGGGGAACATCAGGCGCTTGACCACGGCATCCTCATCCAGTGGGAGCTGCCGGAGCACGGCCAGGTCTTCTTCCAGCCGGGCCTCATCAGAAGAGTGGTACACAAGCCGCTTGTTGTTGCTCGCGGCGGGATTCACGATGTCGACGAAGACGCGGCGCCGCTCTGCGGCGTATTCGTCCAATACCGATTCCGGAGCCGTGCCCTTGACGACGGCGGCCAGCGCCTCGGACAGCACGTAGGTGTCGAAGAGCCCGCTGGTCAGTCCAAGCCCGCCGGTGGGGTTGGTGGCATGCGCCGCGTCGCCGGCCAGCAGCACCCGCCCGGCACGGAACGTTGCCGCCGCCCGCTGGTGCATGCTGTACGGCGAGTAGGCGTCCACCACCACGTTTTGGGGATCGCGCACAATGGAGGCGAAGAAGTCCGGCATGCGCTCTTCGATTCCGCCTTCCGGCAGTGCTGCGTCCTCGCAGTACGTGTAGCGCCACAGCCCGGTGTCGCCGCTGTTGTCGATTTTGGTGATGATGGCGCCGAAGCGGTCATCGATCAGCATGGTGGTCTGGCTGTAGCCGGCGGCTTCGAAGGGGTAGCGGATGTTCGTGGCAACAAAGCGTTCAGGCCAGGTGATGCCTTCAAAGGCGATCTCCTGGCTTTCGCGGACCTTGCTGCGGGCGCCGTCGGCGCCGATCAGCCAGGAACCGTCAACCGTGGTGGTTCCCTGCGGGGTGGCGAAGTGTGCCGTGACGGAGTCCGGCCCCTGGTCCATGCCGGTGAACTTGTGGTCCCAGAGCACTTCGGCGTGGGGGAAACGGGCCAGGTGTTCAAGGGCGATTTCCACCAGGGCGTTCTGGCCGAGGTGCAGGTTGTAGGGGTGTTTGACGCGTCCTTCGAGCGATCTGAGCCCGTAGTTGATCTCTTCACCTGTCTTGTGCACCTTGTAGGTGTAGTCCTGCTTCAGGAAGCCGCGGGCCACGGCGTCCTCGAATAGCCCGAGGCGCTCCAGCCCGTCCAGGACGGACCAGTGGTAGACCATGGCGCGGGGCGCGTTGGCCACGGTACTGGCCCGTTCGAAGACGCGGACGGGAACCCCGGCCCTTGCCAGGCCCAGGGCGTTGAGGATGCCCACGGGTCCGGCACCGACAATAAGGACGGGTTTCTGCTGTTCAGGTTTCTGCTGTTCAGGTTTCTGCTGTTCGGGTTTCTGCTGTTCAGTGCGCACTATGTGTCTCCGGGCTTTCTAGAGTTCGAGTTCGAGGACGTCGGACTTGGACCGCGAGACGCAGATCATCATCATCTCGTTGGCCGCTTTTTCCTCGTCACTGAGGACGGAGTCGCGGTGGTCGGCCTCGCCGCTGAGGATGCGGGTCTCGCAGGTGCCGCAGGTGCCTTCCATGCAGGAAAAGATGACCGGCGCGCCGGCTTCCTCGGCCACCTCCACGATGCTGCGGCCTGGAGGCACTTCGAGTTCCATGCCGCTGAGGGCGAGTTTGACCCGGAATGAAATGGCCGGGGCCATGGCCGCCGCAGGGTCCTTGGGGGCGAAGCGTTCGAGGTGCAGGGTTCCGGCGGGCCACCCGGCGCAGATTCCTTCGAGGGCGCGCAGCAGGCCTTCGGGGCCGCAGGCGTAGACCTTGACGCCGTCCCGCGGCTTTCCCAGCAAGGCGCCGAGGTCCGGGAAACCGAACTCGTCGTCGGGGTGGATGTCGATCTTGCCGGGGTACTTGGCTGCGAGTTCCTGCCAGAAGGCCATGGAGGATCGCGAGCGCCCCATGTAGGTCAGCTTCCAGCGGGCTCCGCGCCGTTCGGCCTCGTCCAGCATGGGCATCATGGGCGTGACGCCGATACCGGCGGCGAGGAAGTGGTATTCCGGCGATTCCACCAGTTCGAAGTTGTTCCGGGGTCCGGAGACCTCCAGGTTGTCGTCCTCGGCCAGGCCGGTGTGCACGTAGCTGGATCCGCCGCGGCTGGTGGGGTCGTTCAGGATCCCGAGGCGGTAGCTGGAGTTGTCGTCCGGGTTCCCGCAGAGGGAGTACTGGCGGGACAGCCCGGACGGCAGGTGCAGCTCGATGTGGGCGCCTGGCTGCCACCCAGGGAGGGCGGCCCCGTCCGGATGGACCAGCTCAAGTTCCACAACGCAGTCGGACGCGGACCGCTTGCTCCGGACCTGGAGTGGCTGGCGGGTGAGCGTGGCAGGCGTCCTCAGCATGGTTTCCGATGTCATGGTGGTTGTCCTTTACTTCTCGAAGCGGATGGGCACGGAGGTCCAGCCGGTGCGCAGCGGCCTGCCGTTGGATACCGGCTGGCCGGAAAGTTCAAAGTTGCTGGTCTTGGCCAGGATCTGCCGGAGCATCCCCTGGAGCTCGGCGCGGGCAATCGGCGAGCCCATGCACTGGTGCGGGCCGTGCCCGAACGTCAGGTGCGGGTTGGGCGAGCGGTCCGCGATGTACTCGTTGCCCCGGACGAACTTGTCTTCGTCACGGTTGGCCGAAAACACGTTGAGGCCCACCTTGGCGCCTTCGGGAATGACCGCACCGAAGGCTTGGACGTCCTTGGTGGCCTTCCGGCCGGTGTGGTGCAGGGGCGGCGCGAGGCGCAGGATTTCCTCGATGGCGGAGTCCACGAGCTCGGGCCGGCGGCGCAGGTCGGCCTGGTCTTCCGGGTGGCTGCCGAGGTAGGACAGGATGGACCCGATCGCCGCGGTGGTGGTGTCCGCGCCTGCCGAGAAGATCTGCACACCGATGGCGACGGCTTCCTCCTGCGTCACGGGCCTGCCTTCGGGCATCAGTTCCAGCACACCGGACATGATGTCGATGGCAGGATCCTGCGGGTTGGCCCGACGGTCCTCGATGAGGGCCTCCACCGTCGGGTTCCAGAGACTCTTGTTGATTTCCCGCATTGCTGCGATGTCGTGGCGGACGGCGTCGGCTTTGGCCAGGCTCACGGCCATGGTCTCCCACGCATCGTCCGGGAGCAGCAGGAACCTGGCGAGGACCTGCTGGGGAACGATGATGCCGAACTGTTCGATCATGTCCGCTTCACCGGCCTCGATCAGCGGGTCCAGGTTCTTGGCCACTAGGTCTTCGATATCCGGCACCAGCAGCGCCACCCGTTCGGGGGTGAAGTACTGTGCCAGGAACTTCCGGAAGAACGTGTGGGTGGGCGGATTTTCCTGGATGGGGATGGACCGCATGAACTCGGGGAACTCCAGGAACGGCTGGCCGCTGGTGTAAGTGCGCCAGTCCCGCGAGCCCTTCTGGACGTCGGCGTAGCGCATGTATCCATAGAAACCGTCGTAGTCGCTGGTGAAGGCCAGCGGCCGCTCGGCGCGCAGCCTGGTGTACTCTGCCGGGTAGTCGGTCACCGTTATGGGGTTCCAGTCATCGTTGGGGATCCGGGTATCGGCATCAACGCTCACGATGCAGCCTCCTTGCTTTCCTCGTGTGATAGGTATCACTGCTTGTTCCCCACCGTAAGGCGGCCAAGGCGCCTCAGTCATATGTTTCATGGAACTCACACGGCGCAGGTATACACTTTGAATATGGACATTCGGCACATTCGATACTTTCTGGAGATCACCCGGCAAGGGTCCATCTCCAAGGCGGCCAAGGTGCTGCAGATGACCCAGCCGCCGCTGAGCGCCGCCCTGAAGAACCTCGAAGAGGAACTCGGAGTCAAGCTCCTGGAACGGACCGCGCGCGGGATTGTGCCCACCAACGCCGGTGAACTCCTGGTGCAAAAAGGCAGCCGGCTCGTGGACGAAACCGACCAGCTCGCCCGTGAGCTCAGCCGCCAGGGAAAGGGGCTCAGCGGCACTCTTCACCTCGCGGTCATTCTGCCGTTCGCCTGGGCCTACCTGCCCCGGGTCCTGGCACGCTTCCGCGAACTGTCGCCCCACGCGGACGTCACCCTGAGCGACGTCGAACCTGGCACGGTGATTGAGGGCGTCCGCTCCGGCGCCCTGGACGTGGCCATTGTTGCCACGGGAGCGCCGGACCGGCTGCGCACCATGTACCAGGACGACGTGGTGATTGAACCGATCTCCAAGATGTCCCTGTCCTCGGTGCTGCCCACCCGCTTTCGGGATGCACCCAAGCCGGTGGCCCTGACAGACCTGATGGATGAGACCTGGCTCCTGCCCGCGCCGAACATCCGCGTGCCAGGCATCACCGAACTACTGGTTGACTACTGGCTGGAGAACGGCCTGTCCATGCCGCGGCTCAAGACGGTCACCAGCCTGCAGACCACGCTCCCGCTCGTTGCGGCCGACATGGGCATCAGCATCATGCCCCCGGAGATCCAGCAGATCGCCAAGACCACCGTGGTGACCCGCCAGCTGGAGCCGCCCCTGCCGCCGCTGCATGCCGTGGCGGTATGGAGTGCCCAGCGCGAGCTGACCGAGGTTGCCGCAACCTTCGCCGAGGTGCTCCTGGGTCCCCGTGCAAAGAGTGTGCGGATGAGGACCGGCCCCGAGGCGCACTGACGCCACTCCCCCGCAGGTCCCATCAGGACGGCCGCATCAGGCAGGACCCAGGAACACCGGATCCATTTCCTCACCGGCCGCATACTGGCCGTTGAAAAGGTCGACGGCGGCCGGAGCCAATTGTGCCGGCAGTTCCGTCCAGCCCGTCCCGGCAGCCTCCGGTCCTGCAACCTGCGTTCCGGCAACCTTTGGGACGGCCAGCCGGAGGAGCTCCAGCCGGGCACCGCTGCCGGGCGCCTGCCCCGGGTCCGCAACGCTCAGGACGGCGCCCTCGGCATCGAATTCGAGCCACGGGTCCGCCACAAACAGGCTCATCATGCCGTGGTGGCCGCTGAGCCGCACCTGGCCGCGGAACCTGCGGATGCCCGCTGTTCCAATGCCCGCCGGCGTCGGATCCTCTGCTGTTCGAGGATCCGCCGGTGACCCTGCCTCACCGGCCGGCCCGCCGCCGTCGGGCGCAAACTGGAAGTAGCTCCCGCTGACGATGGATGCCCCGGCATCTGCTGAGACGCTCCCGTCGGGAAGGCGTGACAGGTAACTGATGAAGCTCCGTTTGATACCCCAGCGAAGCACCGGGGCATCAAACGGGAGCTGCTCCATTCCCATGGCTCAGAGTCCGAGCTTTAGCGGGCAGCCGCCCTGGGACCGGGAGACGCAGATGAACATGCTCTCGCAGCTGGCCTTCTCGTCGTCCGTCAGGATGGAGTCCCGATGGTCGGGAGTACCCGAGATGACCGGGGTTTCACAGGTGCCGCAGGTCCCCTCGCTGCACGATGACAGGGCCGGGAGCCCGGCCGCCTGGGCGACTTCGAGGATGGATTTATCTGCCGGGATGGTAAGCGTCACGCCGCTGTCCGCGAATTCGACCTCGAAGGAAACGTCGCCGGTGGCATCGATCTTCTTCGGCACGAAGCGCTCCACGTGCAGGCTGCCCGCGGGCCAGTGCGCCGAGGCGCCTTCGACGACGTTCAGCAGCGGCTCCGGGCCGCAGCAGTAGATCAGGGTGTCAGGCCGGACGTCCAACAAGCAGGCAGCGAAGTCCACCCGGCCGTCGGTGTCTTCCGGGACGAGCCGCACCCGGTCACCGAATTCTGCGAGCTCGTCCAGGAAGGCCATGGTGGCCCGTGACCGGCCGCCGTACACGAGGCTCCAGTCGGCGCCTTCCTGTTCGGCCTGGGCCACCATGGCCAGGATCGGGGTGATTCCGATCCCGCCGGCGATAAAGACATAGTTCGGGGACGGCTGGAGCACAAAGTTGTTGCGCGGCTGGCTGACGGTCAGCGTCGATCCGGCCTCCACGGTGGTGTGGATGGCCAGCGATCCGCCGCGCCCGTTGGCTTCCTTGAGCACACCGATGCGCCAGCTGGACTGGTCCCCGCCGGGCGAGCAGAGCGAGTACTGCCTGACATGCCCGTCAACGTGGACATCGATATGTGCACCGGGGTGCCAGGCGGGCAGCGGGCGGCCGGCCGGGTCCACGAGTGTCAGGGATGCGACGCCGTCGGATTCCTCCCGGCGTTCCCGCACCGTCAGTTCCAGGGTGGCCGTCGGGTCCGCGGGAAGCTCGACAGCGTGCTGCGCCGCCTTGGGTGCCACGTCCCACTGCACCTCAAGGCTCCGGCGGACCGGCAGCAGCGCGAACCGGATGAAGTCCAGGCCCCAGTCCTTGGCGGGACGCAGGCTGGGCAGGCGTTCGAAGAGCACCTTTAGGCCGGTGGATCCCTGGGCGCGGGCCAGTGGCTGGCCCAGGCAGGTGTGCCGTCCCTTGGTGAACGCCAGGTGGTCCCGGGCGTCCTCGCGGTGGATATCGAACTCGAAGGGCCGGTCGTAGTATTGCGGGTCCGTATTAACACTGGCCAGGGCGATCCAGATCATATCGCCGGCCTTGATGTGGGCGTCCCCGATGGTGACATCCACGTTGGCCCGGCGGGACGCGAACGTCGACGACGGGCGGCGCCGCACGGTCTCGTCAAAGACCCGCTGCCAGAGCGCGGGGTCGTCCAGGGCGTCGGTGAGCGCGGCCGGTGTTTCGTTGAGGAAGATGACCGCGTTGGCCATGGCCTGGGCGGTGGTATCGGTGCCGGCGGCGGCGAATTCACTCAGGTGCAGGGCGATCTGCTCCTCGGACAGGGACCAGTTGCCTTCCCTGTCCTTGTCCCGGGCCATGACGGAGATGAGGTCGTCAGCATGGCTGTCCCGCCGTTCGCGGACAATGCCGCGCAGGGTCAGCTGGGCCGTGACATAGCTGTCCCATACTTCCGAGCGGCGCGGTTCTTCAAGCTTTTCCTGGGCGCTGGCGAGCACCTGGAAGAAGTCGTCTCGGAGGCCGCGCATCATGGAATCGAATTCCGGGCCGAGACCCATCAGGGCGAGGAGCGTCTGCGTGGTGAGCTCCAGGCAGTAGGCGTCCATCAGGTTGGCGTGACCCTCCGCCTCGAACCGGTCAATGATGCGGTGGGCGCGGGTTTCGATCTCGGGCCGAAGGGCTTCCATCCGTTCCTGCAGGAAGGCCTTCTGGGCTACGCGCCGGGCCACGGTGTGCCCTGAAGGGTCAGAACCTACCAGGATCCGGGAGATCAGCTCGGCCGGCATGATTTCCTGATAGGCCTCGGGGACCGGGATCAGCCCGCCGTTGCTGGCGCTGGAGAACTTCTGCCAGTCGGGCAGGATGGTTTCCGCGTCGGCGCGGCGGGTGATGATCCACGCGTTCAGGTACGGGTAGAAGAAGGCAGGCTTGCCCTCGCGGACGTCAGCGAAATGCCGGCCCGGATCGCGGTAGTAGTCGTCGCCCATGGCGTCGAAGCCGGGGGCCAGCGGACCGGGGTGGGCAGGGGCGATCGTGTTGATGGACATGGTGTGCTCCAGGAGGAAGGGGTGTCAGAGGACCGCGGACGCGGCGATGGTGGACAGTTTCTGGAAGCGCAGGACATTGTCGCCCTCGTCCATGACGCCGGCGGTCAGGCAGACGAAGGTCATGTCGCGTTCCGGGTCGATCCAGAAAAGCGTGGATCCCGCGCCGTAGTTGCCGTGGGTCCGGGGGCTGGTAAAGGGCCCAAAGAAGGAGGGGTGGGTTCCGGTGCCGCTCAGCGAGAAGCCCAGGCCGAAGTTTCCCGGGGGCTCTTCCCAGCCGCGCATCCGGGCGATCATGGCGTACAGGTCGTTGGTCATGTCGCCGGTCTGCAGTGTGGTGGCGGCGTCCAGGACGGCCGGCGCAATTAGCTGGCGGCCGTCATGGGCCCCCTTGCGGCGGATCATTTCGGCGAAGGCGAAGACATCGGCAGCGGTGCTGGCCGACCCGACCCACGGCATCTCGGCTTCCTCGTTGATGACGTCGTCCAGGACCTCGATGTCCTTGGCCGAGAGCCAGCCGGAGTCCGGGATGTAGGCCTTGAGCGGAACCATCCGGTCCTTCCAGTCTTCCAGCGGACCGAACCGGGTGTCCTTGAGGCCCAGCGGGCCGAACAGGTTCTTGCCGGCCAGGTCGCGGAACGAGTCGGCACCGTAGACCCGGCGGAGCATCTCGCCCATCAGCGCATGGTTGACCGCGGGTGAGTACGTGAGGTTGGTGCCCGGCTCGTGGACCACGTCGAGTTCGCAGATGGCGGCAATGACGTCTCTGAGGTTGCCCAGCCGGGCGTTCGGGAGCGGTTCGGGCGTGGCCGGCATCCCGGAGCGGTGGGTCAGCAGGTGGGCCAGGTTCACGCGGTCCTTGCGTCCGGCGCGGAACCGGTCGCTGCCGTAGAACTCGGGAATGATGTCCACCACGCGGGTGCTCAGGGCGAGCTTGCCCTCGCCAATGGCCTGGTACACCAGGGCGTTGGTGAAGGCTTTGGTCAGCGAGAGGACCCTGAAAATGCTGTCCGCTTCCATGGCGCGGCCGGCGGCGCGGTCCGCCCATCCGAGAGTGGCGTCGAGGGCCACTTCGCCGTGGCGGGCCACGATGATGCGGGCGCCGTCGTAGTCGCCGGCGCTGATGTCGTTGCGGATGGTCTGCTCTAGTAGTCCGATGGTCTCGGCGTTGAGTCCGTGGGTCATGGTCCTGCTCCTGTGTGCCTGGCTTTAAGGGGGGGATGAAAAGCGTGGCGGCAGCCCGCCGTCGTAATTTCCGACGGCGGACCGTTGCCACGGTGCGCAGCGGCAGCCCTACATGTGGAGGCCGCCGGACGGCGAGAGGGTCTGCCCGGTGTAGTAGGCGCCCGCTTCGCTCGAGAGGAACACCATCGTGGCGGCGATTTCCTCCGGGGTTGCGGGGCGTTTGATGGGCTGCATGCCGATCAGCATTCCGGTGATTTCCTCGGGCTGTTGGCGGAACAACGGGGTGTCCACAGCGCCGGGCGCGATCGCGTTGACCCTGATATTGAAGGGGGCAAGTTCGGCGGCCGCTGCCCTGGTCATGCCGAGGACTCCGGCCTTGGACGCCGGGTAGTACAGCGGCATCGGAACGCCGAGCAGGGCTGCCGAGCTGGAGACGTTGACGATTGAGCCGCCGCCAGTGCGCTTCAGCAGGGGCGCCGCTGCCCGCATGACATAGAAGGGACCGAACAGGTTGACTTCCAGGACACGGCGGAAGTCTTCGTCAGTGATGTCGCCGAGGAAGTCGGGGAAAAACTCCTCGCCTTCCCGTGCTGCCCGGAAGGCCCGGACGTTGGTGTCAACGAGTTTGTCGTTCGCCGCCTTGGACGGCGCGTTGATGCCGGCCGCGTTGATGACCACGTCGAGGCGGCCGAATTCTGCGTCGAGTTTGGCAAAGGCATCGTTGACCGCCGTGCTGCTGGTGACGTCCAGCGCGATGGCGAGTGAACCGGGGATGGCGGAGAACTCGCGGGACAACGCCTCATCGGACATGTCCGCACCCACCACCCGGGCACCTGCGTCAGCGAAAGCCTTTGCGGTGGCAAGGCCGATTCCGGAGGCCGCTCCGGTAATGAATGCCACTTTTCCTTCAAGAGTCACGACGTTGTGCCTTTCTGCTGTCCACCCCGCAGTGCGGTCATGGGCTGTGATGTAGGGCACCAGTGTTGCAGTTCGCTAGACACATGTCCAGCCAAATGCTGGACGTTCGACAAATAAAAAAGCATTTGTTGAATCACTAGACAACAGTCCAGCCAATGTGTTCTGCTTCTCTCATCCCCGTGAGGACGGTCACACATCACCGGCCGGGTCTGAACACACTTCCCGGCGCTTCGCTCTGGAGCCTGCCGGCTGCGGGGACCCCGTACCAGAGACAGAACTTCGAGGCCCCCGGGCCTCTCTTCAAAGGAGAAGCATGACAGTTCCCACGACGGGCTCCCCGGCCGTCCAACTGGCCCCGGCAGAGCTGCCGGATACACAGAGAAGGCTCCCCTGGAAGCGCGCCGGCATGCTCATGGCCGTGACGTTCTCCGGCCTGCAGATGCTCAACGAAGTGGGCGCCATGATGGCCATCCCGCTCTACCAGTCCATGAGCATGGATCTTGGCCTCACGCCGTCCCAGGTCTCCTGGGCACTGCTGGCCACCCTCCTCATGGGGGCGGCCTCCATCGCCCTGCTGTCCAAGGCGGGCGATGTCTTCGGCCACCGCAAGGTGATGATCATCTGCATCGTCGGCATCTTCGTGGGCTACGTCATGTCAGCACTCGCTACTGATTTCACCGTCCTGGTGATCGGCCGCGCGCTGACCGGCATCATGGCCGGACAGGCCCTGGTGGTGGGCATCATGAACGACCGCCTGAGCAACTTCGACCGCAAAAAGGCCATCGGCATCATCGCGGGCGGCCAGGCCGTCGGCGTCACGCTGGGCTTCGGCGTGGGCGGACTCATGGTGGTCGTCGGCGCAACGTGGCGCCACGCCTTCTGGATCGGCGCCGCCCTGACCGTCCTGAGCATGGCGGGAATGCTGCTATGGGGCTCGGACTCGGACGCCACGCTGCGGAACCGGGGCAAGAGCAAGCGCATCGACGTCGCCGGCGTCACCCTGCTCGGCTTCTCCCTTACGGCCATCTGCAACGGTTTGAGCCAGAGCCCCGCCTGGGGTTTCACCTCGCCCGCCACCCTGACCTGGGTGATCGCCGGCGTCGTGGGCCTTGGCCTGGCGCTTGTAGCGGAATCCCGCAGCAAGCAGCCGCTCGTTGACATCTCCCTGCTGCTGAGCACGCGACTGATGCCCGCCTACGCCGTATTCGTGACCCTGGGCATCGCCGGCATCATGATGTTCAACTTCGTGATGGGCTGGGCACTGACACCTGCCGAGCTGGCCGGCTACGGCTTCGGACTCAATCCACTGACCGCCGGTTTCCTGTTCATCCCCATGACCCTGGCCGGAATCGTCGTTTCCACCGTCATCCCGCGGCTGCTGCACCGTGTTCCCCCGCGCGGCCCACTCGCCGCCGGGGCGTTCCTGCTGATGCTGTCCTTTGTCTGGCTGTACTTTATGCACACTCAGCTGTGGGCCGTCGTCGTCGGCATCCTCTTCTACGGCGTCGCCTACACCACGGTCCTGACCATCGCCATCTCGATCATCGCCGCCGAAGCGCCGGCCGGGAAAGGCGCCGGCACGGCCTCCATCTACGTGGGGATTGYGCTGTCCGCCTCGGCAATCGGCACGGCAGTCTACGCCGCCATCATCGGCCTGAACACAACCCCCGCGGCTCCGCTTCCGCCGGCCGAAAACTATGCCACCGGCTTCCTGACGGCGGCCATCGTCTCGATCGTGGCGATCATCGCGGCATTCACCCTCTCCAAGCGCGTGCAGCTGACCGAAGTGGCCAGCCACTGAGGTCGAAGGATCCGCTGACATGGATCAGCGCAGGTTGAATCACCGCGGTTTGAATCAGCTCAGCTGAGCATTTGAACCACAACAAGGGCGCCGGGCCCATGGTCCGGCGCCTTTGGCGTCTGGTTCTAACGTGTGGTTCTGTCCGTCTAGCTGGCGGTGGCGTCACCGCGGACGAAGGCCAGCCACTGCATTGCCAACACGTCCTTGAGCAGGGCCATGTCCAGTGGCCTGCCGCGAAGGATCGTAAAGAACATGGTCCTGTCCAGCGCCATCTGGAGTGTCAGCAAATGGAGCCGCGCGCGTTCGTGCTGCACCGGATCCGTATACCGGGCAAAGGTCCTCGGCATGACCTTGTAGGTGTCGCCGAGGATAGTCATCCACGTCTCGGTCACAAGGTCATCGTTCGCCAGAGCCTGCTCCATGGTGGTGAAGTCGCTGGAGCGCTCTCGCCACAACATGATGGTGTCGTCCAGCCAGTCGAGGATGCTGGCCTGGTCCGGATCTTCCAAATCGTCCAGGCGGCGGTAGGCGGCCATCACGTCGGACTGGCTCCGCCTCATCAGCTCGGCAACGATCTCCGCTTTGGTCCGGAAATAGACGTAGAACGTGGCGCGGCTGGCGCCGGCCGCACTCGCGATGTTCTCGGCAGTCGTCTCATTGAAGCCGCGGCTGCGGAATTCCTCCGAAGCGGCCTCGATCAGCCGCTCGCGGGTCACTTGTTTCTGCACCTCACGCAGGGATTGCCTGGGAGACTGCGTGCGTTGGGAACCCGGCGCTTGCCGACGAGGCCCAGCATATTCTTCGTTGTCGGCAGTGGTCACGCTCACCAACTTATCACCGGGAACGGCTGGAATTCGGAAACCCGAAGCGAGCCCTCACCAGCCCTTGAGCGTGAAACTGCTGAATTCAGGTCGCACCGAAAGACGACTCGCGAAATCCTTGCACCCATCTACCGGGAGTATCCTGTCGCGGCCGGGCGTCCGACATACTAGTTCCATGCAGGCGACGACGGTATTGGTCGAGGGCGAGAGTGACCGGCTGGCGGTCGAGACGCTGGCCTTACGCCTTGGCCATGACCTGACAGCCTTGCGGGTGTCGGTCGTACCGATGGGAGGCGCGACCAGCATCGTCCACTTCATCGACCGCTACGGCCCGAATGGTGCAGGCCACCGGTTGTTGGGCCTGTGTGATGCAGGGGAATCTCGTGGCATCGCCCGCGCGCTCGGCCGTGCAGGTATCGGGTCCGGTTCGCTGGCCGAGCTTGGGTTCTACGTCTGTGACGCCGATCTAGAGGACGAACTCATCCGCTGCCTTGGGATCGATGCCGTGCTCAAAGTCATCGCGGCTCAAGGCGAGCTCGCGTCGTTCCGGCTCCTCCAACGCCAGCCGTCACTGCGAGATCGGCCAATAACGGCGCAGTTGCGCCGGTTCTTCGGAGGACGCAGCGGTAACAAGGTCCGATACGCGCCACTGCTGGTCGACGCATTGCCGGCCGGACATGCGCCTGCGCCGCTGGCCCGCCTCGTTGCATCATTCTCACGGTGATCCGACTGTCCAAATAGATGGGCCCTCGCCGCAGGAGTTGGCGCGGCGGTCGCGTCGTTGGTGCAGGCCGCCATCACCGCGGTGACTGTCCTCGAAGTCGACACGATGACAGCCGAGGACACACTCGGACTCGTGCACGCAATTGACCGCCTCGACAGCCTGAAGCTGCTGCTGCTCGCAGGCTTTGTCGCTACCGTAACCACCGTGCTGCGCCGCAATGGGTTCACCGCACACTGGGTCCCCGCCATCGCAGTGCTGCTCGTCCCGATGCTGGTCACCGGGACTGTCGCGTTTGCCGTGTCCAACCAAGTGCTGGACACCATCCTGGCGGGATCCCTGGTGCTGCTTCTGGTGTGGGCGGCGGGAATCGCCTGGACCATGAGGCCCCGGCGAGCGCGAATCGCACCGGAGATCCAGCAGTCACGGCCGACCGCCTGATCGTCGCCCAACCTGTCCTGCACAGCCTGATCCCCATGAACGTCGGAGAACTCAAGGGAAGCGAGCGTCCTTCCGATTTATCCGAGACAGAGGTACCGCCCGGCCCACCCCGGTAACTTGATCAGAACGTTGTCCGCCCTGGGGCCTGGCTCGTCACAGTGTTGTTCCGAAGTGATTTCTCCTCAAGCCGTCTCGCCGGCCAGTTGGAGTACTGTTCGATCATGACGACGTCTGGGCGGGAACCCGGTAGTCCACAGCCCAACGTCAGGGTGACGACGAACCATGTCAGGTCGGAAGGCGATGACCTGTACTTCGAAGTACGGGGTCACGGGCCGGCGTTTTTGTTGATCCCTGGAGCCGGTGGGGACGCGGACTTGTATGCGGCCGTCGCGGACCTCCTCTCAGACGAATTCAAGGTAATCACCTACGACCGCCGTGCGAACGCCCGCAGCACTTCCAACAGTCCCCAGAATTTCGAGATCAGCCAGCAAAGCCGGGATGCGGTAGCAGTCATCCATGCCGCCGGTGAGCAGGCGGCCTTCATCTTCGGGAGCAGCAGCGGGGCTGTCATTGCCCTTGATGCGGCGAGAACCCACCCCCATGCCGTGCGGGCCGCCATCGCTCACGAGCCGCCGTGTGCGAGGGTATCCCCGAATGCTGCCAAGTGGCAGCGTTTCTTCGCCAACGTGTACCGAACGGCCTACCACTTCGGCCCTTCGCTGGCAGGGCTTCGTTTCATCTTCGGAATTCAGGTTCCCGTGAGGAAACTTGTCAAAGGACATGCCCAAGCCGCGAGATATGCCCGCGGCCATAGAGAGTTCCGGCAACACGAGTCTCGCATCAGCTCGCTCGACGCGAACAGTGTCCTGATGAAGCTCGAACTCCTGCCGGTGACGAACTATCTCCCGGATGTTCAAATGGTTCATCGCAACGGAGTGACGGTCATTATGGCCGTGGGCAAGTGGACCCAGGAACGGAAGACCTGGCTTGCTGAAGTGTCGCTCATCCTGGCAGAGCGGCTGGGCTGTGAGCTGGTGACATTCCCGGGTCACCATGGCTCGTACACCGACATGCCCCACGAATGGGCGGCAACCCTGCGCAGGGTTTTGCGCAAAGCCGGCGGAACAGAGCAAACCGGCCAACTGACGAAATGACAGCCTGCTCAGGCGTATCCGCGCCTGGGTCCGCCGCTTTGGTGCTTGGGTCAGTCAACTGCGTGGACGCGGCCTTTGGCCTGCGGCAACATCCTTGCGTTCGCGGAGAACCTGGACGCCTGCCTCCGCGTAGGGCTTTGCGACGAGGAGGACCCCCGCCAGTGCTGCCGCGAGCGTCCCGATGCTGAGGGCGAACTGCGCCTGACCAGTGTAGGCCTGGAAGACGCTGACTGCCAGGACCAGGGAATAGCCGATGCCCGCGCTCCACACCGCGTGCCGACGTCGAACATCTGACCAGGAGGAGCGCTGGACAAGCCACCCAAGCAGGGGCAGCACCTGGATGGCATGCAGGGCGATGCCATGAGGAGATTTGAGGATGCCGGCGGCACCGAGGACGACACCTTCCGGACCAAAGACCGCTGCCTCGTTGCCAGACAGGACGGCAGGTTCGCCGACGCCGATTATCGCCGCGCCGAGGACCTGTCCCGCGACGAGCAGCACCATACCGGCCCGGACGGACAGCGTGAGGTCGGGGGCACCGGGTTTGGCTGAGGTGAAACTCAGGATGGCCAGGCTGACAATCACGACGACGATGACCATGACGGTCATGCCCATAGCTGAGAAGACCATGGCGTCGAAGGGCGTGGCGGTGTTGAAATGCGAGGGTACCCCGCGCCAGGCCTGCATGGTCACCAGCGCGGCCTCGACCACAAACGCGGCGCTGAGAATGCCGAGAAGGAGCCACGAGGTCAACGGGCGCAACCGTAGGCAAGATTCGATGAGGGCGAGCGTGATGGCGGTGAGTGCCAGGGACAAGCCAAAGGTGATCGGCTTGCGCCACGAGACAGGGCCTTCCCAGGCAGTGCCTGACTGCAGGAACACCAAGGTATGGAAGACGGCGGAGACGGCCATGATAAGGCCGACGGCGGCGAGGACTTTGGCTGGCGCGGACAGGTGCTGCCAGTTGCGGAGGAGGAACGAAGGACGGGGGCGCTGGTTCACGGTTGCTGTGGGCACGACGTTCAGACTAGGGCGATTAATGGTCCAGAAGGATCGGGGACTCCCCTGAAGCGGACCCTGGGCAAACCCGGATTTCACCCTTGGTCGCGGGAGAGTTTTCATTCAGTTGAACGCCTGCGTCACGGCAGGAACCTGGATCCAGACAGAGTTAGTGTTGCCAACCAGCCGTGTCCGTCACAATCGGCACGTGAGATTCGATGGAGTGGTTCCCGAAGAAGCAGGCAGCGACGGCTTCGACAACCTCGTGCCGATTCCACACGACGTGCATCAGACCCAGTTCAAAGCATGATGGAGCTACTGCTGAGCCGACCGTAAATGCTGCCCTCGACCCCTATCGCAACTAGACCGAGCCCCGCGACGGCGCCGGGTCGAACCCATTCCGGCTCTTGGTGCTTGAAAAGATCGGCCAACTCATACGTGGTCTACCCGACGGGGCAGGCGGTTCTGGGTCCCTGTTGCCTAGCCGCCGTCGCTGATGTTTTCCAGGAGCCACTGGGTAGCGGGCGGGTTCCGGCGCAGGGTGAAGGTCCGCAGTGCGGAATTTGAGCTAAGGCGGACCTGGATGCGCCAGTATTCGATGCCCACCAGGTCGCCGCCGCCGACGGCCGCCGTGCGCCGGGCGTCCGGCCAGGCCTCCCGGATGAACCAGTGCACCGGATCGGCGGCCACGGCCCAGATGCGGCCCTCGTGCCGGATGGCCAGTGGCGTGCCGGCCGGGGTGAACCGGACATCCACGGCAACGTCCAGGGCCGATCTATTCGCTGTTGCCGTCACGGTCTGCTCGTTCTCCCAAGTTCCTGTTCATCATTTCGTCCCGGCGGGTGACCGCCGAACTCCACACCAGGTCCGGTAGGTCCTGGTCATCGAAGGCCCCTCATGGCGCCAACGCGGCCCACTGAACCGGCCCGCCCGCCATTGCCGAAGACAAGGAAAGCAGCATTGCCAACTAGCAGGCTGAGGCCTAATGGGGGCAGTCGACAGCCCGCGCTCGCCATGGAAGGCTGGCCGGCGCCCGATGGGGACAGACGCCGGCAAGCGCTGACGGTGAAGGGTCGACCGGAGACCAGATGGGGGGAAGGCGCCGGCCGACGCTTACGGTGCAGGGCCGGCCGGTGMCCGATGGGGGGTCCTGGCTCCGAGCGGCGCTTACAACGGGGTAATCGTTGGGGTAGCCCGAAAGGTTACGCACCGATCGGAAATTCTTTTTTCTTTTCAGGCCCGGCTCGTATGGCAGTCGGTCCGCGAGGGCAAGGAATGGTGGTGGGCCGGACCCGGGGTCGTGGCATTGGGTGTCTACGGCTTCGCCGCGACACTGCAGCCCGACGCGCACTTCGGCCGGATCCTCGCCGCCTATGGAGGGGTGTTCGTTGCCGGCTCCCTGGCCTGGGGGATGATTTTCGACGGTTTCCGGCCCGACCGGTGGGACATCACCGGCTCCGTGATCTGCCTGCTCGGGGTGGCCGTGATCATGTTCGCACCGCGCAGCGCCGGCTGAAAAGCGCCTCAATACACAGTTGTGTGAATACATCGGTGCCTGTATTTTGGTTGCATGGAAACCCTCACGCATGCCCCGGTGCTGGCCCGGTTCGGCTACGCGGTCTCTGACCCCACCCGGGCGCGGATTCTGCTGGCCCTGGCGGATGCGCCCGCGTACCCGTCGGAGCTGGCCGATTCCCTGGGGGTCTCGCGGCAGAGCATGTCCAACCACCTGACATGCCTGCGGGGCTGCGGCCTCGTGGTGGCTGTCCCGGACGGCCGGCGGACCCGGTATGAGCTCGCTGACGCCCGGTTGGGACATGCCATCAGGGATCTGCTCGGCGTGGTGCTGGCCGTTGACCCGGCCTGCTGCGCCCCGGACGGAACGTGCCTGGCATGACCACGACAATTCAGCCCGTGCACGCGGCCTCCCGGCGCGCCGTCTTGAGCCGGCGGATCCGGCTGTTCGCGGCCGCGACCATAACTTACAACATCATCGAGGCCGTCGTCGCGCTTTGGGCAGGCAACGTCGCGGACTCGTCAGCTTTGATCGGCTTCGGACTCGATTCGGTGATCGAGGTCGCCTCCGCGGTCGCCCTGTCCTGGCAGTTCTCCGCTAAAGACCCTGAACGGCGCGAGCACCTGACCCTGCGGATCATCGCGATCTCCTTCTTCGCCCTGGCACTGTTCGTCTCTGTGGACTCTGTCAGGTCGCTGACCGGAGGCGGCGAGGCACAGCATTCCACTCCGGGCATTGTCATCGCTGCCCTGAGTCTGGCCATCATGCCCGTGCTGTCCTGGCTTCAGCGCCGGGCCGGACGGGAACTCGGATCCAGGACCGCGGTGGCGGATTCCAAGCAGACGCTGCTGTGTACGTACCTCTCCGCGGTTCTGCTGGCCGGTCTGGTGCTGAACAGCACGCTGGGATGGTGGTGGGCAGACGCCGGCGCAGCCCTGGTCATCGCCGGGATCGCCGTCCGGGAAGGCATCGACGCCTGGCGCGGCGATGTGTGCTGCACCGTCCCGCATACCGGGGTAAGCCACGACGGGGAAGGTGACGATTGCTGTGCCACCCCCGAACCCGGCCCCGTCACAAACGACGACGGCGGACCGGCCGGTTCGGGTGTGCACGCAGTTCCGGATACGGATGCCGGGCAAAGTGCGGCTTCCGGCTGCTGCGAGGGCTGCGGATCCGGTCCCGAACCGAAAGCTGTCAGCCTGTCTCTGACCCCAAAAGCGAATGCCAAAGAACCAGGCCGCAGCGACCAGAAAAGCATCCACCACTGATGGCACGGACCCTGACAAACACCCCGGCCCCCAGCGACCCGGCCAAGACGGCCCGCCTGGTGATATGGATCTTGCTGGGGGTCATCGTCGCCGGCGGTGTCATCTGGTACGCGGTCTTCACCGCCACCAAACCCACACCCCCGCATGCTGCCACTCACGCACAGCTCGTCCGGGAGGACAGCCACCGCGTGACATCTCCGTCCACGGAGAAGGCGCAGCTGGTCGAGTTCCTGGACTTCGAGTGCGAATCTTGCCGCGCCGCCGAGCCGCTCGTGCAGCAACTGAAGCAGGAATACGGGGACAGGATCACGTTCGTCCACCGTTACTTCCCGCTCCCCGGGCACCGGAACTCCGGAACCGCGGCCCTCGCCGTCGAAGCCGCGGCCGCGCAGGGCAAGTACGAACAGATGGCCGCAAAGCTGTTCGAAACCCAGCCCCAGTGGGGCGAAAAGCAGGACTCCCAAGGCGCCCTGTTCCGGACCTTCGCGCAGGAGCTCGGCCTGGACCTGGACGCCTACGACGCCGCCGTGACGGATGAACAGACCAAGGACCGGATCCGCAAAGACGTCACCGACGGCACAGCCCTGGGCGTGACCGGGACACCCACGTTCTTCCTCGGCGGCGAAAAGCTCGTCCTTAGCAGCGAAGCGGACTTCCGCCAGAAACTCGCCGACGCCGCAAAATAGCCCGGTTGACCCGGACAGGAACAATGACCGCATGAGAATAGAACTGCTCCACATCGATGACTGCCCCAACACGTCAAAAGCGCTCGAACAGGTCGAAGCAGCCCTGACCGCCCTGGGGCGTGGTGACGTCCCCGTCCATTTGCGGCCCATAAAGTCTTCTGCAGATACCGCCGGAACCGGATTTGCCGGTTCACCCACGATCACCGCAGACGGAACCGACATCTTCCCCGACGGAGCACCAAGCAGTGACCTCGCATGCCGGATCTACCCCACGCCCGGCGGTCATGCGGGCGTGCCGACCGTCGTCCAAGTCATGGAAGCCCTCAAGAACCATGGCCTCTGATACGTACTGCCAGTGCACCTGCTGCGGGCGGACAATGCAGCGCGAGAAACTTCATGCCCTCGGCGCCGAACCTGCCTACATTTGCCGGCGATGCGGGCTGTGGGTCGCCCTAAGGCGTCGGACCCGACCCTGAGCCAGCCAACTCTACAGCGGCCGATTGCCCGGTGCAGAGGACTTCGGACATTCCGTGCAGACGACTCCTGAAAATGACACCGAAGCCCTAGAATCCCGCGATATCTGACCGTCCGCCGAGTTGACCCAAAAGTGCGGCCATATTGATCCATCACGGTGCGCAGTCCGGACTGCTCGGCCCGCGCGGTTCTGCGGCTGCACCGCGTGATCGCCTCCGCGAGGCTCCCGAAGCGTTATCGCCTAGCCCGCTGACACATCGATCAGCACCTTGCCGACGATGCTCTCTTCCACCGCCGCGTGGGCCGCAGCAGTGTCAGCCAGGTCAAACCGATGCAGCGGAAGACCCGCGGCCTCTCCCACCGGAAGGGCGCCGTCTGCGATGGCCGCATTGATGTCCTCGGCGGCGGCGTGCACCGCCGCCATGCCAACGGTGTAGAGCAACACGAACTGATAGCGGATATTGAGGCTGAAATGCCTGCGCACGTCCAGGGTCACCTGATCGCCTCCATTGTTGGCGTAGACCGCGACGGAGCCGCGGTTGCGGATCACTGCCAGGTCAAGTTCCGCGTTCTGCGCGGGTGCCACCTCCACGATCTGGTCGACGCCCTCGGGAGCGATCCGGCGGATCTCTGCGGCCGCGTGGGTTTCCCGGTAATTGATGACGTGATCGGCGCCGGCGGCCGTGACCAGCGCAGCCTTTGCCGGTCCGCTCACGGTCGCGATCACAACGGCGCCGGCCCACTTGGCGAGCTGGATCGCCGCATGGCCTACGGCGCCGGCCCCTCCAGCGACGAGAACTACCTTGCCGTCCAAGGCTCCCGGGTGCAGCCGCCGCGGGCCGTCCTCGGCGATGGTCAGGGCCCGGTGAGCGGTGACCGCAGGAACGCCCAGGCTTGCACCGACGTCGAAACCGGCGTTCTCCGGCAGCGGAAAGACCCGCTCGGCCGGAAGGACGGCGAACTCCTGCGCTGTCCCGCCGTCGGCGCGCTGGTAGGCGGCCAAGGCCAGCCAAACTCTGTCACCGACGTGGAGATGCTCGATGCCGGGTCCGACGGCGTCGACCACTCCGGCACCGTCTTGGTTCGGCACGACCTCCGCGAAGGGCAAGGGCTCGCCYGGTTTGGCCCCGCGGCGGGACTTCCAGTCGGTGGGGTTCACCGCGGAGACCATGATCCGCACGCGTGCCTCCCCGCGCCCCGGGTCGCGGATCTCGCGGTCGACGAGCTCGAGAACAGACGGGTCGCCGGTGGCACGGTACACGATAGCTTTCATACTCAGACCTAACGCCGGCCCCGACCGAAAATTCCCGCCGGGTGCCGGACCAGATGCGGGCAACGGGCCTCGCCAGGAACGTCCTTCGTCCTGACTGGACCGCCTTGTGGCGGGACTTCAAGGGTCGAGACCCGGCCTCAGCAGCTCGAATCAATCAATCACCAGGTCCGGCCGGGCCGTCCGGGCTGCACCGGAGGAATCAGGAGGCTCCCGGACGTCAGCTGGCCGGTGCAGGCCGGCGCCGCTGGCGCAATTGCCTCAGCGTCCAGTTCAAACCAGCGAAGTGAGCTACTTTCTATCCGGAGGAACCGCATTTGCCCACCACCGTCAAGGCCGCCCCCGGCGAGCCCCTGCCATGGACCGGCTATCGCGCCTTGATTTTTGACTGGGACGGCACCCTGGTTAACAGCCATGGGGCCAACTACCAGGCCATGGCCGCAGCCCTGAACGCACAGGGTGCGCGAATGGAAAAGGTGTGGTTCGATGCCCGAACAGGATTGTCCACTCCGGAGATGGCCTCTCTCATCAGCGGCGAGCAGAACATCGACCTGAATCTGGACCAGATCGTGAGCGCGCGCAACAGCGAATACATGCAGCTGCTCGAGTCCGTCCGGGAAATCGTGCCAGTAGTCAACGTTCTCCGTGAAGCGTCAGCGGCAGGGGTTCTGACCGCTCTTGCAACCGGCGGAGGAAAGGCCACTGTGATGCCCACCGTCGACGAGCTCGGGCTGCGGGATCTATTCAACGTCATTGTCACGAGAGAAGATGCCGAGCGTGGGAAACCGGCGCCGGATATCTTCCTGACTGCAGCGAAACGCCTGGAGGTCTCCCCCGCCGACTGCCTGGTTTTTGAGGACAGTGAAGAGGGACTCGCTGCGGCCCAGCACGCAGGCATGGACTCGGTGGATGTACGAGCGCT
Organism: Arthrobacter sp. P1_B3; assembly: GCF_056406615.1. Taxonomy (NCBI): domain Bacteria; kingdom Bacillati; phylum Actinomycetota; class Actinomycetes; order Micrococcales; family Micrococcaceae; genus Arthrobacter; species Arthrobacter sp. P1_B3. The sequence goes on from NZ_JBFTZV010000016.1 coordinate 96,364, forward strand.
GCGCGGAACTGTCGCGTGAACGACGGCTGTCCGCCGGACGGGCAAAACTATGTGATCCCGTGACACCAGGGGGACCAGTTCATAGGGACCGACTCCCCTCTCCTGCAATCTGGGCGCTCCGGTCCGGGTTAGGACATCCGTGCGGCGGCACGGTGTGAACACGGGCGCCACCCGATGCCGGGCCTCTCTGGCCAGCCGCCGATTCGGAAGTGGAACAGCGAGAACGTCAAATCCACAAGAAGGAGTCCCGGCTGGATCGGGATGGTGCTGGGATATGATCGCGGATCATGAGCGCAACGCCGAGCACCACAGGAACCGTCCGGGCTGTCTTCCTTGACGTGGACGGCACCTACGCGGACTACGGCGTGGTCCCCGAGGGCCATGCGCGCGCTGTGCGGGCAGTGCGTGAAGCCGGCCACCGGGTCCTGCTATGCACCGGCCGGCCGGTCTCGATGCTGCCCGACAGTATCCTCGCGGCAGGCTTCGATGGCATCGTGGCCAGCGCCGGCGCCTACGTGGAGGTGGCCGGGACCGTGCTCGTGGACCGGCGCTTCCCGGCAGATCTCGCGGCCAGAACGGTTAGGGCACTCGACGCGCACGACGCCGTGTATGTCCTGGAGGCGCAGGAGGCGCTGCACGTTTCACCGGCGGCGATGCAGCGTTTGCGAGCGATCCTCGACGCCCATTTCAGCAAGGCGCAGGAGGGCCCGGTGGGTTCTTCCGCTATTCTCGGCGCGGTGCGCACCACTGCGGACCGTGGGGCCGTGCCCTTCGCCAAGGTCTCCGTCTTTGAGTCGCCCGTTGCCATGGAGCGCCTGGTCCAGGAAATCGGCGACGGCATTGCCGTCGTCGCCAATTCGGTGGCCGACGAGGGCCGGCACGCCGGCGAACTGTACCAGTTCGGGATCAGCAAGGCTGACGGTGTCGCGGCCGTTATCGCCCACCTCGGCATCTCCCGCGAAGACACAGTTGCGATAGGTGACGGCGCCAATGACCTGGAGATGATCGCCTACGCAGGTGTCGGCATCGCCATCGAAGGCTCGTCCCCCGAGCTTATGGCCATCGCGGACCTCACCGCCGCCGGTCCGCGGCAGGAGGGGCTCGTTGCCGCGTTCGCCGAGCTCGGCCTCCTCTAATCCGGCACGGCTTGGGATTTCGCGGAAGTGACATGACGCTTGCCAAGCAACTAGGCTTCACGGCCCCTTCGTCACAGACCAACTGATACACAAGACACTCTCGCCGTACGCGGACGACCTAATCATTGCCACAAAAGTAGGACAATCGCGAGAAGGACCCGGCCAGTGGACCGCCCTCGGTCGGCCCGTTCATGAGACGCCGGCGGCGCCGGAGGCAACCGCAGGCGCAGCGCCGTCGGGCTTTACCGCGCGGCACGACGGCGGGTGGCGATGGCGAGTGCAATGGCGGGAATCAAGGTCAAAGCGGCAATGATCGTGCCGACGAGGCCGGGACCGGTGGTCCCGAGCGGGGAGAGCAGGGCTGCCCCGGCGATGGCGGTGCCCACGGCGGTGCCTGCGTTGAACGCCGAGACACTCAGGGCGGAACCGAGGGTCGCGGCTTTCCCGGCGAAGCGGACCGCCAGGTGAATCAGCACGCTGTTGGCGCTGAGGCCGAACAGGCCCAGCAGGACTACCAGTGCGCTGGTCAGCCATGGCGAACCGGGCAGCAGGCTGATTCCCAGCAGGAGGATGGTGGTCACCGCGGGTGTAATGATCGTGATCGGCCCGGGGTGGGCGTCGCCGAAGCGGCCGGCGAGGAGGGTGCCGATGACCGAGCCCATACCGAATCCGGTGAGCACCAGCGGGACCTGGGCAGCGTTCACGCCGGCCTGATCCGTCAGGATCGGGGCGATGTAAGAGTAGGCGGCGAGCACGCCGCCGCACGTCGCGGCGCAGGCAGCCAGCGCCAGCCACAGCCGGCCCGAGCGGAGACCGGCCAGTTCGGCACGGATCGAAGTTGTTTGCGCCGCCGGGGCGCCGTGCGGCACGAGGCGGGCGACGAGAACAGTGGCAACTGCGGCGGCGGCCGCCAGGGCCCAGAAGGTTCCGCGCCAGCCGACGAGCTGCGCTACGAATGCCCCCAGCGGCACGCCGAGAACGGTGGCCAGTGCCCCGCCGGCGCCCACGACCCCTACCGCTCGGGCACCTGAGGACGGGCCCGCGGCGCGGGTGGCCACCACAGCGGAAACTGCCCAGAACGCACCGGTGGCAAGGGCGCTGACGAACCGTGCCACCAGCAGCAGCGTGAAGTCCGGGCCAAGCGCCACAACGATGTGGCCGATAACGAACACGATGAGCGCCAGGACCAACGTCAGCTGCCTGGACATGCGCATCGTCAGCATTGCCATCAGCGGCGCGCCTATGACCATGCCGATCGCGAAGACGGTGATCAGCGATCCGGCCTGGGCGACGCTCACCTTCAGGTCTCCCGCGATCATCGGAAGAATGCCGGCCACCACGAACTCGCTCGTGAGCATCAGGAACGTACCCAGTGCCAGCACGTAGACCACCACCGGAAGCTTCGGCCGCCGTCCGATCTCACCGGTTTTCGTATTGCCGGCAGTAATGCCGTCCTTGATTTTTGTCTGCACGCTCATACGCATTCCTCATTTAGGCAGTGGAAAATGTCTTGTATCCATTTCAACCGTTTGCTCACCGGGCGGAGAAGGCTGCGTTTATCGGGGTATAAACGGTCCCCCTTTGCCGGAACATCGGCGGGTGCGGGCATGCTCACGAAGCGCGGCGACCCGTCCCGACTGCGACTCATGGATTGGCAATCCAAGGCATCTGGCGAGTGGGGGCGGGGTTTATGGGGGGAAGAAGCTGTCTCCCCCTAACCGAAGTGAACCGGGGTTACCGTGGACGTATGGACCATCTGCCTGACAACCGCACCGACATCCGGGACTTCCTGGCCAGCCGCCGCGCCAAGCTCAACCCGGACCAGGTCGGCCTCCCCGCCGGGACCCGACGGCGGGTCCCGGGGCTGCGACGCGAAGAGGTCGCCGTGCTCGCCGGGGTGAGCACCGAATGGTACGCGCGGCTCGAGAAAGGCCACATCAGCGGCGTCTCCGAAGATGTCCTCGAAGCCGTCGCCCGGGCACTGCACCTGGACGATGAAGAACGCGCCTACCTCTTCGAACTGGCCCGGGCGGCCCGGCCCGCAAAGCGGACTCCCGTCCGCAGCAAAGAGCCGGAGGTGGCTGCCCGGGTCCGGTGGCTGCTTGACTCCATCACCATGTCCGCCGCGTTCGTCCGCAACGGCCGGCTCGACGTCGTCGCCGCCAACCCGCTGGGCCTGGCGCTTCACGCTCCAATGTTCGCCAGCGACACCACCACCGCGAACGGCCACGCGAACTTCGCGCGCTTCCACTTCCTCGATCCGACCTCGCGGGACTTCTTTATCGACTGGGACGCCGGCGCCGCAGCCACCGCCGCCCTCCTCCGCACCGAAGCCGGCCGCGAGCCCAACGACAAGGCCCTCCGCGAACTCGTCGGCGAACTGTCCACGCTCAGCCCGGAATTCCGCACCCTATGGGCATCGCACGATATCCGATTCCGGCACGACGGCATCAAACGGCTCCAGCACCCCGTTGCCGGATACCTGGAACTGACCTACCAGTCCCTCGCCCTGCCCACCCTCCCCCGCGCGGTCCACGAACTCAGCGTCTACACCGCCGAACCCGGAACCATCCACGAGGAGCACCTCAGGCTGCTCACCAGCTGGGCGGCCACAACCATCCCAGAAACAGCACAAACCAACAGCTAGCCAGACCCATACCGACGGGGGTGACCTTGGGCCCCGTGTCGATTCAAGCTTTTTGCAAGGCGCTTCTGGCAGGATGCATTCCGACGTATCCCGATTGAACGTGGGTGGTTGTTATGTATGAAAACGCGAACTCGAAACGCTCCGTCCGGTTTTGGGTAGTTTCCATTGTGACTTTGGGTGCCCTCGGGGTCGTGGGCTGGTACGCGATCAGCGTCTTCGCGCGCCTGTTGTTCCCTTCCTGAGACAAAATCATTAGTTTTGTCTCGAGGACGTCGGGATTGAGGCGGGCCCTGGCCGAGCCGACGCAGACCGGCGGTGGCTGGGGCGCAACGATCCGATCATCGAATACTGGTCCCGCGCAAGGCTGAGTTCGCCCGATTATGGATGGCGAGCAGGGCCATGTTGGGACATGATCGGAAGATGCGCCGATCCGGAAAGATTCCATTCTGGGCGGTCCCGCCAGCCCTGCGCGGCTACAGGATCGAGTGGCTGCGCCACGACCTGGTGGCCGGCGCCGCGCTCTTCGCGATCTTGGTCCCCGCGGGCATGGCGTACGCCCAGGCCGCCGGCCTTCCACCGGTGACCGGCCTGTACGCGACGGTAGTGCCCCTGCTTGTCTACGCAGCAGTCGGGCCATCGCGTGTGCTGGTGCTGGGGCCGGATTCCGCGCTCGCCCCGATGATCGTTGCAGCCTTGGTTCCCTTGGCCGCGGATAACGAGCAGAAATCCGTGGCCCTGGCCGGTCTCCTGGCCATACTGATTGGCGGCATCTTGCTGCTCGGCTCAGTGCTGAGATTGGGAATCGTCACTGGACTGTTGTCGAAGCCCATCCGGCTCGGCTATCTCAACGGCATCGCCTTGCTGGTGGCTGTGTCCCAGCTTCCCACCCTCCTGGGGATCTCCGTGGAAGGCAGTACACCTTGGGAAAAACTCATCGCCGCCGCGCCGAAGGTGCTTGCCGGCGAGACCAATTTGACGGCACTACTGCTCGGCCTGGTCTCGCTGGCGCTCATCTGGGTTCCCCGCCGGCTGAAATGGAAGGTTCCGGGCGTGCTCATTGCGGTAGTGGTGTCCTGCATCGCCGTGGCCCTGCTGGGACTCCAAGAGCGTTTGAAGGTCACAGGTGCCCTCCCGCAGGGGCTCCCTGCACCGGCCCTGGGCGGAATTGGCTGGGCTGACGTCCTGACACTGTTGCCCGCCGCCGCCGCGATCGCCCTCATCGTCTTCGTTGATACCGGAACCCTGTCCCAATCCCTGGCGGCCGCAGAGGACGGCAGGGTATCCGGCAACCATGAAATGGCAGCCTTGGGTGCGGCGAACGCTGCCACCGGGCTGCTGGGCGGCTTCCCGGTGTCGGCCAGCACGTCCCGCACGCCGGTAGCAGTCGAGTCCGGGGCGAAATCCCAGCTCACGGGGGCTGCGGGCGCAGTACTGGTGCTCGGCTTCATGCTCGTGGCGCCCGGCGTCACCGAGTTCCTGCCCGCCACAACCCTTGCCGCCATCGTCATCGCCGCAGCCGCCGCAATGGCCGACCCGGCCGGTGTGCGACGGCTCATCGGCATGAGCCGCAGTGAATCGTTGGTGATGTTCGCGGCATTCCTGGGGGTCACCATACTGGGCGTCCTCCCGGGCATCGCCATTGCCATCGGCTTGGCAATTCTGGACTTCCTACGGCGGGCCTGGGACCCCTACCGCGCTGAACTCGTGGACGTGCCCGGTATACCCGGGTACCACGACGTGAGCCGTCATCCGGAAGGGGAACGCATCCCCGGCCTGTTGATCCTGCGCTTCGACGCACCCCTGTTCTTCGGCAACGGAGCCTTGCTGGGGTCCTTCGTACGCAACGAACTGGACCAGGCGGAGGACGGCACTGAACGCGTGGTGCTCGCGGCAGAACCAGTGACAGGAATCGACACGACTGCACTGGACGAGTTGGTGCAGCTTGACGAATGGCTGGACCGGCACGGCGTAGACCTGGTATTCGCCGAGCTCAAAGACCCGGTCAAAGACAGATTGTTGCAGTACGGCATGGGCGCCCGCTTCTCTCCCGACCATTTCTACCCGACAGTGAGCGAAGCAGTGAGGGCGTTCCAACGGGAGAAACGGGAGGGGTAGGAAACGGTATCCCCGGACGCCGTGAAACAGCAGGCCCCCGCCTCTGCACCTGGGCTCGTGTCAGCCCATCGGAGGTGTCAGCCCGTACCGGGCGATGATGTCCGGCAGCCAGGGCGGCTCACCGAACTGAAGCCCGTATTCGGCGGCCATTTTGGCAATAACCTCGGGATCCGGCGGACCCGCTTCAAAGTGATCGGCCAGTCCCCAGAAGAAATGCTCAAACCCGGCCGGGCTGATGATCTCGATCAAACGGGCGGGGACTTTGCCGGCATTCCACATCGTGTGGAGCTCCCCCCGCGGTTTCGTGATGTAGCCTCCCGCTCCGAGCACCGCCTCACGATCGCCGGACCGGAACCCTATCTCGCCTTCAAGGACGATCGAGTACTCGTCCTCCCTCGTATGGGTGTGCGGGGGGACCAGAGCCCCGACAGGGAACGGGTGCTCCACAATCGAGAGCTGTTCATTGGTGTCTTCGCCGAAGAGCTTGAAGACAACGCCGATTGTTCCGAGACGACCCTCCCGCCCTTTGCCCGGCAGCACAACTGTCAACCGCGGAGCCCTTTCAAGGTCCATAACAGACCACCCCTCCAATTTCAATATACAATGGTGTTTACCGAAATTGTCCGCCCGGGAAGGAGCCGAGTCAATACATTGAGTGAACACCACGGCTCATCCAAGAGCCGCCGCTACGAAATGAGCAAGAGGACAGAAAAGATAGGCGGCACTCACCAGCGCATCATCGACGCGGCCGTGACGCTGCACGGTTCCATTGGGCCGGCCCGCACCACGATCGCGGGCATCGCCGAAAAGGCCGGTGTCACCAGGCTGACGGTCTACCGCCACTTTCCTGACGACGAGGCCCTATTCTCCGCCTGCTCCTCGCACTGGCTCTCGCAACAGCAACTGCCGGACCCCGAGGAATGGTCCCGGCACACCGACCCACTCGAACGCCTGACCGTTGGCCTGACCGATCTGTACCGGTTCTACCGCCGCGGCGAGGCCATGCTCACCCGAATCTATGCGGACTGGCATGTGCTCCCCCAAACACACCGCGCGGCCCTCGAATCCACGAACGCCCACTTCCGGAACATTCTTCTCGAGCCGTTCCCCGAGCCGAACAGGAATTCCAGGTTTAACGCCACGCTCAGCCACGCGGTTTCCTTCTGGACTTGGCGATCACTTTGCCATGACAACGGGCTCTCCGACGATGACGCCGTCGAAGTCATGTCCACCCTGATCACCACCGCAGTCCGCGCTCCGGAGACGCCCGACGCACCCATGCCAGAGAACGCGGGCGTCCGCGGACAGTGAACCGCTAAAACAGGCGGACAGAACCTGCTGCCAGGTCGGCTGCAAGTAGTGCGGTGCGCGGCCTTCAGCGGAAGAGAGGCGAGTCCAGAAAGGTGGTCACAACTTCCTGCACCAGAGGTGTCTTCGCGAGCCCGAAGAAATGTGTCGTGCCGGGAAAAACCGCGAGCTGCGACGCCGGCACGCCCTCAAAGTCGCCGTTCACGTCTCCCCCGCGCAGCTGCAGGAACCGCACCGCGTGCTCGAGCTTGACCATGTCGCAATCGCCGACGGTGATCAAGGTGGGGGCCGCGATGCCCCGGACCTCGTCATCACTCCACCCCGTCGCGCCCGCGTCGTAGCGCCCGAGCTTGTCCAGGAGTCCTTGTAGATGCTCGCGGTCGGGATGCGGCGACACCGTCAGATAGCGCTCTTCCATGGGCGTGCCGGCGATCATGTCCACGGTCATGGCGGCGACCGCTTCGGAGTTTTCACCCCGATCGCCGTCGGGCCGGAATGACACGGACGAAACGATGAGTTTGCGGATCAGGTCCGGGCGGTTGACTGCCAGATGCAGTGCGACCGCGCCGCCGACGCTGAATCCGAAGATATCCACCTCCCGGACCTCCAGATGTTCAAGGAGCCCAACGACGTCGGAGGCGAGGTCGCGGGTGTTCAGCGGACGGTCGATGTCGTTGGTTCGACCGTGACCTTGGAAGTCCATCGCGATGACCCGGCGGCCCGCCGACAAGCCCGGGAGCAACGCGCCAAATTGCTGCTCGATATCGAACAGCCCGCCATGTAATAACAGCAGCGGTGTGCCGCCGGCACCATGCAGCTCGTAGTACATCTGCATTCCGTTAACGGGGGCGTACCCGGTTTCGGGGCCTGCCGTCGCTTGCTGATCCATCCGCTCGTTCTCCGCTCGATTCGGAACGCCCTTCGTTTTGGGGCCATCCTAGTCCGGCGGCAGTGCAGGCGGCAGGGTGCTCGGGACTGACAACAGCAGCGTTCGACGGCGGGTGCGCACCCACCTCGACCGCTTTGGTTACAAGCCTGTTCTGCTTGTCAGGCCCTTGGCATAGAGCGAGATGTCTCAAAAAGCTATTGCTTGGCGGACCGCCGCGGGACCTCCCGCCGCCGTCCGGCTCTGAACGCGCAGCTACATGGACGGGTCAGCCTCGGGGTCGTGCTCGCAACCAGCCTGACTCCGCGTAAGGCCCACACCCCGATAGTTAGGCACGGCGGTGAATGGACTTGTAGCTCAGGTACGCGTTGAGTCCTTCGATCCCGTACTCGGTGCCAAGGCCCGAGTCGTGCCGGCCGCCAAAGGGTGCGGCATGGTTGGATGCGAAGAAATTGATGCCCACGGAGCCGGTGTCCATCCGGTCCGCCACGTTCAGAGCAGCGTCCGCGTCCTTCCCGAACACCAGCCCGCCCAGGCCGAACTCGGTGTTGTTCGCCAGCGCGACGGCCGCGTCAACACTGCCATCGGCGTCGTCGTATTTTAGGATGCACAGGACCGGTCCGAAGATCTCCTCGCGGGAAATCCGCATCTCCGGTGTGACGTCGGCGAAGACTGTGGGCTCGACGAAGTAGCCGCCTTCAAGGCCACCGCCCAACGTCGCCGCACGCCCGCCGGTGGTGGCCCGTGCGCCTTCGGCCAGGCCTGACTCCACGTACTCCAGCACGGTCCGGTACTGGGACTCCGTTGCGCAGGGGCCGAACACGGTGTCCGGATCGAGCGGATCACCCTGCGTCCCGGCGGCAATCGTGGCCGTGACCATGTCCACCACCTCGTCATAGCGGCTCGCGGGCGCCAGGATCCGGGTGGAGATGTAGCAGGTCTGGCCGGTGTTGCGCATGGAGGACCGGATCAGGACCTTGGACATGGCGTCCAGGTCCGCGTCGGGCAGCACAACGGCGCTGGATTTCCCGCCCAGCTCCAGCGTGACCGGGCGCAGCAGTTCACCGCAGGCCGCGGCAATTTTCCGGCCCACCGGCGTCGAACCGGTGAACGCCACCTTGTCCACGCCCGGGTGCTTGACCAGCACATCCCCTAGCCGGCCGGAACCGGTGACCAAGTTGACCACGCCCGCCGGGACCCCGGCCGCGGCGACGGCGTCGATAATCACCCGGATGGACAGCGGAGTGGGCGACGCCGGCTTGATCACCACGGTGCAGCCCGCCAGCAGTGCCGGCGCCAGTTTGATGACCACCAGGTTGATGGGGAAGTTCCACGGTGCGATCAGCGCGCAGACTCCCAGCGGGTCGCGCCGGACTACGGACTCGCCGCCGCCGCGTGGGAAGGGGCGGACGTCTTCGCGCTCGAGGTACTCGGCGAGGGTGGCAAAGTAGCGGAAGATGCTTGCCGCGTTGGCGGCCGCGCCGGCGGACTCGGAGACCGAGGAGCCGTTTTCCCGCGAGTTGGTCAGCGACAGTTCTTCAGCCCGCTTTTCCACTTCGTCGGCAATCCTTAGCAGGTAAGCGGCGCGTTCAGACGGCGTAAGCCGGGGCCACTCCCCCTGAAACGCTCGCTGGGCGGAGCCGACGGCGGCGTCCACGTCTTCCGGTGTTCCGTCCGGCACCGAGCCCCACACTTCGCCCGTGGCGGGGTCAGTCACAGGGTTGCGGCCCGTGCTCCGCGAAGGCTGCCACGCTCCGCCGACAAAGATCGTGTCCACATGCGTATGCGGCAGGGAAAGCTCCGTTCGGGCAACCAGGGCAGGAGCCCCATGCGTGTCGGAGGTCATCGGATCACCGCCGTCTTGAGGAGGGCGTTGGATCGGTTGAGGTCCGCCGTCGCCATGTCCACGGCCGCCTGCGTGATGAGTTCGGGCACGATCTCGGTGGCCAGCCGGTCGGTGTACGTTGCCGGGTCCATGGCGAACCACGAGGAGGCCAGCGAGATCCCGGCACGGTCGAAACGCCACAGCCGGTCGGCGTCGCGCATCAAGGCGTCCTCCAAGGACCTGGCCACTGGCCGTGTGTCGTGGCCGTCGATGATTTCGCAGACGCGTTCCACAAAGGCCGGCGAATAGCCCAGCCCCGGGAGCACCCGGCGGGCCACCTCGCAGCCCTGCTGCTCGTGTTCGTAGCGGATGGCAGCCTTGCGCCAGTCACCGGTGAAGCCCTCGGAGATGATGCGGGATTCATCAACGTGGGCCCAGCCGGTGTCGTGCAGCAGGGTGGCCACGCGCACCAGTTCAGCGTCGGCGCCGGGATAGGCTCGGCACAGCCTTTCGGCGTAGGCCAAGGAAATCGGCAGATGGATGTCGTTTCCGCGCGTCCGGGTTTCCTGGACGACGGCCTTCCACAGCGCGTCGAGTTCCTCAAGGGCCGCGGGGGTGTTGCAGATGGCGGTGGTGTCCACCGGACCGGCCGCGGGTACGGGCCGGACGCTGTACTCCGCGGCGAAGGCCTCGGCCGGCACGTCCGCCGGTTCAGCGGCGAGGCCGGCTGAAGCGACCGGAGTCTTGGGGGTGCGCATATTGCTCCTTCGGGTGGGCCGACGTATTGTCTGAGTGCAGTTAGCTGTCCGTGGTGATGGTCTTGAGTTGCGTGGCGGGGTCCGCCGCGGCGTCGGCGGGGATGTTCTGCCACTTTGCCAGGGCGTTCTTCACTGCCATAAAGTCCAGCGGTGCGTTGACGCAGTCGGCGGCGATTACCTGGCCCTGGCGGTAGTAGAGGACGCTGAACTTTCCGCGTGCCTCGTCGCGCCGGAGGACTGTCTGGTCGAAGCCGTTGCAGAGACCCGCGATCTGAAGCTTGAGGTCGGCCTGGTTGGACCAGAACCACGGGATGCCGGCATATTCCTCCCGCCGGCCCGTGAGCGAGTAGGCGGCCACCTTGGCATGCTCGATGGCGTTGTTGACGCTTTCCAGCCGGATCCGCTCACCCGGCTCCGAGCCCGGTACCGGGTTGGGCATGTTGGCCACGTCCCCAACTGCAACGGTGGTGCCGTCCGAAGCGAGCGCGAAACGGTCCACCACCACGCCGTTGTCCACGTCCAGTCCGAGCTGTTCGGCCAGCTGCGTGTTGGGGATGACGCCGATGCCGATCAGCACAATCTGGGCAGGCAACACCGTGCCGTCCTTAAGCTCGACGGCGGCGACTGAAGTGCCGCCGTCGGCGGGGGTAAAGCGCGCCGCACTCGTGTTGAGCCGGATGTCCAACCCACGGGAGCGGTGTGCCGCCAGGAAGTACTCGGCGGTCTCCTCCCCCACCGCCCGACCCACCAGCCGCGGCCCATATTCGAGCACGGTGACGTTTTTGCCCATCTTCTGCAGGCTGGACGCGGCCTCCAGGCCAATGAACCCGCCGCCGATCACCACCACGTCCGTGGCGTCGCCTACCCGGGCTTTGAGAGCCAGCGCGTCGTCGGCATTGCGCAGGTACAGCACGCCGTCCAGGTCCGCGCCCTCGGTGTCCAGTTTGCGGGCGCGGGCGCCCACGGTGAGGGCAAGCCGTTTGAAGGGGAACTCCCGGCCGGAGGACGCGTGCGCCACCCCGGAACCGTCCGCTTCCTTGTCGATCCGGGCGATGTACTCGCCCTTGACCAGGTCCACGTTGTGCTCGGCCCAATATTCGTTGGAGCGAAAAATCAGGGAATCGCTTTCCACGGTGCCCTGCAGGAACTCCTTGGACAGCGCGGGCCGCTGGTACGGGCGGTGGTCTTCATCCCCGAGCAGGGTGATGTGTTCGTCGAAGCCCAGGGCCCGGAGCGATACGGCAAGCTGTACGCCTGACTGGCTGGCGCCAATGATCAGGAGCCCGGTCTGGGTGGGGACGGTGGTGGCGCCGGCCGCCTGCTCCATTGCGTGCGTGCCCACGGTTACACCTGGGATTCCGGGGTGGTGACGAACAGTTCGAGCTCGTCCGTGAGGCGCAGCTGGCAGGACAGCCGGGAGTTGTCCTCGCGGTCCACTGCGGTGCCGTACAGCATCTCGTCCTCCATGTCCTCCATGGGCGGGAGCTGCGAGACGCAGTCTTCCCGGACGAAAACGTGGCAGGTGGCACAGGACAGCGAGCCGCCGCACTCGGCCACGATTCCGGGAACGCCGTTGCGCACCGCGGTTTCCATGACCGAGTCGCCCACGTTGCCCTCGACGTCGCGAACGGCGCCTTCGGCGTCGGTGAAGTGAACCGTTGGCATTGGTCCTCCTTGGGGTTGAAGTTGGTTTTTGGTGGAATGGCTGGTCAGCTATGCAGGCTGGTCAGATGAACTGCCGGCCGCCGTCCACCACCATGGTCTGGCCGGTGTAATACGAACTGTCCGGTCCGGCGAGGAAGAGCGCGGCTCCCACGATGTCCTCCGGCTGGCTGGCCCGCTTGATGGCACCGCGGTCCACGCCGTAGTTCTCGGCATTTTCCATCAGGCCGTAGCTGGCCTCGGTGAGGGTGAAGCCGGGGGCGATCGCGTTGACCGTGATCCCCCGCCGCCCCAGCTCCTTGGCCATCACCCGGGTCAGGGCCACCACGCCGCCCTTGGAGGCGACGTAGTGCAGCCATTGCTCGGAGCCGCTGAAGATGGTGGCGCTGGAGAGATTGATGACGCGCCCGCCCTCGGGCAGGTATGGGCTCGCGGCGCGGGTCACCAGCCAGGGGCCTTTGAGGTTCACGTTCATCACCAGGTCCCATTCGGCCGGATCGATCTCCTCAAACGGGGTGCGGGTCACCGCCGCGTACACCGCGGCGTTGTTCAGGACGACGTCGATGCTCCCGTTTCCGAAGTCCGCGCAACTTTTCGCGAGGTCCTCCGTGGAGTCCACGCTGGTGACGTCCGCTGAGAACGCTGCAGCTTCGGCGCCGCTTTCGCGGACCAGTTTGGCGGTCTGCTCAGCACCCTCGAGGTTGATGTCGGCCACCGCCACGCGGTAGCCGCGGCCGGCAAAGCCGAGCGCAAACGCCCGGCCCAGCCCGCCGGCGGCACCGGTGATGAGGACGGTCTTTCCTGCTTCAGACATTCTTGCTTCAGACATGGCTGTGACTGTGAGCGCCGGGTCCGGTCACCAGCAGTTCGTCCTCGGCGTCGAGGATCTGGACCGTGCCCTTGGTCCCGTCCACCCGCAGCCGCTGGCCGGTTTTTATGGTGGTGGATGCCGATCCGGTCCCAGTCACGGCCGGAAGCCCGTATTCGCGGCACACGATCGCGGCGTGGCTCATCATGCCGCCGATGTCCGTCACCGTGGCCTTGATCTTCCCGAAGATCGGGCCCCAGGACGGGGCGGTGACGGTGGCGACGAGGATTTCGCCCTGCTGCACCTCGGAGAGCTGGTCCGCGTCGGTGATGACGCGGGCCAGGCCTTCGACGACGCCGGGCGATGCCGCCATGCCGCGCAGGCCCCCGCCCTCCACTTCCTCGCCGGCGCCCAGCCACTGCTGGACCTGCTCGGTGGTGATGCCCCAAAGCATCCGGGTGAAGGGTTCGGTGATGGATTCCGGCGGGGTGTTCAGCGCCGGGGCGGGCCGGGCGGTCTTGAGCGCGTCCACGATTCCGCGGCGGCGCTCGATCTCGGCCGGCCAGTAGTCCGGACCGATCGGCTTGGCACCCACGCCCCAGCCCGTGACAAGGTCGAAAAGCGCGTCACGGACCTCGTTGCGGCCCAGGTAGAGGAGGTCGTCCGGTTCGGTCCAGAAGCCCTCGGCCCGCATCATGCGGGACAGCTCGCGGATCTTGCGCCAGAAGACGCCCATGGTCCAGTGCTCGATGTAGAAGTTGTGGTTCTCGACATAGGGGTAGGCCGTCGCGGCGAGCCCGCGCTTGGCGTCGAAGAGGGCCTGGGTTTCGCCTTCGAGCAGCTCGCGGTACTCCTCGATGATACGGTCGCGTTCAACGATGAGCGCCTCCACCGGGCGCATGATTTCCTGGCCCTCGTCCACACGGCGGATGTAGTCCGCGATGTAGCCCAGCGGGATTTCCTGGTGCTCATTCCAGTACTTGTCGTGGCCGTAGAATCCGTTGCCCACAGTGAAGTTGAACCACGGGTCCTTGGCGCCCTCGTACTGGGCGATCCACCGGTCCCCGCCCGGAGCGGCCGCGACGGCCGCCAGGGTGGCCCCAACGTCGTCAGTGTTGCCGAATAGAGGCTGCAGTTGCAGCTCAACGGCGAGCTTGGCGAGCTGCTTGAGCTCGTCATCCGGGCGGAAGAGCTCCATGTCCACGCCCTGCACCATAGTGGCGATGGACTGGTCCGGGATGTTGGGGAAGGCCTGCTTGCAGAAGTTGAAGAAGTCCAGGTAGGCGATGTAGCCGAGGTTGAGGAACTCGAAGTGGTACTGCCAGTTCTGGTAGGCCAGCTGGATGAGCCGGTCGTAGCTCTCCAGCAGCTTCTCGGAGCCATCCTTGCCTTTGCCGGAGAGAATGTCCTCCATAGGGACCACGTCCGGAAGCCTGGGGAAGGAAATGGTTTCCATCTCCTCGATAGTGCCCTGGACCTTGACGTGCCACTGCCTGAGGAGCTGGTCCCAGTTCTGGAAGTAGTGGCCCACGCGCTGCTCGAACAGGGGCACGCGGGCAGCGATCTGGTCCTCCGGCACCGGGATCGGCGACATGTAGAGGTAGCCCAGGTGGACGCGGAACTCGATGCCGTTTGCGTTCGGGATCATCAGGTGCCGGGCGTTGTACTGGCCCAGGCACTTGACCGCGAACTCGCCGCCGATCGTCTCGAAGGGCTTGAACACGGTGGGCCAATGCTGGCTGTCGCAGAACCAGAACTTGGCGTCCTCCTGTTCCTTGAGCTTGTCCTGGAACACCAGATAGTAGGGGTAGATCTTTTCCCAGCCCTCGGCCCCGGCGGGGACCGGAAGCTCGGAGGGCTTGGGGAAGGACTTCAGGGACATGGCGGTCCTTTCAATACGGGCTCGGCGTTGAGCCTGGGTGATCGCGCGGACTAGCGGGTAAAAACCTTGTCAGAAAGAGGGCTTGAGCAGCGAGGCGGTGATGCTGCCGAGGTTGAGGCCGCCGGTTGAGGACGACGGCGTGGTGCCTGCCGACGTCGTGGACGTGGTCGATGGCGGGTGGCTGAGTCCGCTGAAGTAGCCGCCGGCCGTGGCGCCCGGCTGAGCCGTTGCGGCAACCGCCGCCGGCTTGGAGGAGTGCACGGTTTCCGGGCGTGACTGCAGCAGGAGCAGGTTGCCGCCGTCGGGCAGGTCCGCGTCGAGGGCCCATTCGATGTCCTGGGGGCACTTGTAGTGCTTTTCCGCGCGCTTGGCCATCTGCGCGACGGCCGTGAGTTCGGCGTCGGTGAGGCTGCGGCGGCCGCGGCGTTCGGCGTCGACCTCGCGTTCCACCAGACGGCCGGCGACCAAGTCGGGGACGAGCTCGGCGTGCTTGTCGCCGAGGTGTTCGGAGATGACGGCCAGGGTGACCTTGTCCAGCATGATGTTGTCCGGCGTGACCTGGCCCGAGACCACCATCTCGCCCACCCCGTATGAGGAGTCAATGGTGATCTTGGAGCGGTCGCCGTTGGTGGGGTCCATGGTGATCGCAACGCCGGAGACGCGTGCGTTGACCATCTTCTGCACCACAACGGCCATGGAGAGGCCGTCGTTGGGGATGTTGTTCTTGAGCCGGTAGATGATGGCGCGGGAGGTGAAGAGCGAGGCCCAGCACTGGCGGATGTGCTCGGTGACGGCCTGGACGCCGTCTAGCCAGAGGTAGGTGTCCTGCTGGCCGGCGAAGGACGCGTCCGGAAGGTCCTCGGCGGTGGCGCTGGAGCGGACGGCCACCGGGACTGGCGCCTCAAAGCGGGACATCAGGGACTCGTAGGCGGTGATGGTGAGTTCGCGCATGGCCTGGGGCACCGGGCGGGAGCGGATGTCCTCGCGGATGCCGGCGGCGATCTTGTCCACCTGGCCCATGTCCTCGGGGTCCAGGCCGGCGAGGAGCTGGTGGATATCCCGGGTGATGCCGGCTTCCTTCATGAACGCGTCGAACTGGGCGGTGGTGACCACGAAGCCTGGCGGGACGGGCATACCGGCGGAGGTCATCGTGACCAGCGAGGCGCCCTTACCGCCGAGGTTTTCGAGCTTCGGTTCGATGCCGCCGTCGAAGAACTGGATGTATTCGTTGCTTTGCATTTCTCAGGCCTTCCAGCTGACGGGGACGGTCTCGGGGACGCGGAAGGAGAGGTTTTCGCGGAAGGCTATGCCGTCCGGATCCTCGAGCTGCAGCTGCGGGGCGAGCCTGGCCACTTCCTCGAGCGCGATCTTGGCCTGGAGCTTGGCGAGCATGTTGCCCAGGCAGTAGTGGATTCCGAACCCGAAGGAGAGGTGCTCGCGGGCGTTGGGGCGGGTGATGTCGAAGTCCTCGCCAGCGCTGAACTTGTTCTCGTCCCGGTTG
This sequence comes from Arthrobacter sp. P1_B3, assembly GCF_056406615.1. Classification (NCBI taxonomy): domain Bacteria; kingdom Bacillati; phylum Actinomycetota; class Actinomycetes; order Micrococcales; family Micrococcaceae; genus Arthrobacter; species Arthrobacter sp. P1_B3. The sequence continues at coordinate 112,892 of NZ_JBFTZV010000016.1, forward strand.
GCTGAGCCCATGAGGAGCAGCAGCTGAGCGCCTTCCTCGATGGCGACGCCACCGACTTCGGTATCCTTGAGGGCCTTGCGGCGCCAGCCGACGATCGAGCCGGCATAGCGCAGGACCTCGTCGATGGCTGCGGGGATCTTTTTGGGCTCCTCGACGAGCACTTTCCACTGCTCGGGGCGGGACAGCAGTTCGCGGAGCGCATTGGAGATCAGGGTAGTGGTGGTCTCGTGGCCGGCGAAGAGCAGGCTGTAGAGGACCGAGGCGATCTCGTGGTCGGAAATTTCGGCGCCTTCATGCTGAGCTTTGACCAGGTCTGCGGTGAGGTTGTCGCCGCCTTCGTCGTGGGCAACCCTGACCAGGCGCAGGCATTCCTGCCAGTACTCCACGAGGTTGTGGGCGTGCGGGACCTGCTCCTCGTCGCTGAGGTCGCCCCAGGTCATGGCGGCGCGGGAGTCGCTCCAGCGCTTGAAGGTGTCCACCTGGGAGACGTCGGCGCCGATCAGGGTGAGGATGGTGATGGTGGGGACGTCGTAGGCGAGGTCCTTGACCATGTCCCCGCGGCGGTCCGGCCGGGCGAGCATCCTTTCGAGCAGGTCGACGACGTTCTGCCGGATGAAGGGTTCCAGGGCCTTGTAGCGGCGGGGCGTGAACGCCTTCTGGACCACGGCGCGGATGCGGGTGTGTTCCGGCGGTCGGCGGGCGGAAAGGCCCGAGTATGCGGTGAAGCCGCCGTCGTCCATGATCTTCTTGGCGGCGGCGCCGCGTTCGCGAACCGGAGCCTGGGCGTTTTCGCTGGAGAAGGTCTCCCAGTCCTCGAAGACGGCCTTGATGTCGTCATAGCGGGAGACGACGTAGAGGCCGATCCGTTCGTCGAACATCACGGGCTGCCCTGCCCGGAGTTCGGCGTAGGCCGGGAAGGGGTCCTTCATCTGGAACGGCTGGTAGCCGTGGTGACCGGCGGGGGCTTCGGCGCCGTGCCCGAAGGGGCAGCGGCCGGCCGTTTCAGTCGACGATGACATCTGAGCTCCTTGGTATTCGGTCCCGCCGGCAGCGCCAGTGCTTGCCGCGGGTTTCTCTTCACCAGTGTGGCCCCCAACACCTTGGGATGGCAGGAATGACTTCCACTGAGCGGAAGCCAGTTCAGTTCGGGCCTGCAGCTGCGGGGTTCCGGCCTACTCCGTTCCCGCCGCGTGGCTGCCCAGCAAGGATTCCAGGGGGATCCGCGCGGTGGCGCGTTCAATCTGCGCAGCGATGCCCCTCAGGACCGGCATGTGCCGGGTCATCGTGGCTGCCTGGCTGGTGGGCAGCACCAGGCCGATCGCGGCGCCGATCCGTCCGGTGTGGAAGACGGGGACGGCGATCGAGCAGGAGCCCAGCCGGACTTCTTCGAGGGTGGTGGCGTAGCCCTGTTCCCGGATCTGGGTGAGTTCGGCGGCCAGTCTTTTGGGGTCAACGTGGGTGTGCGCGGTGTGCCGCTCGAGCTGCCGGTTCAGGTAGGCGTCGCGGACCCAGTCCTCCTCGAAGGCCAGGATGACTTTCCCGACCGCGGTCGCGTGCATGGGCAGGCGCCCGCCGACGCGGGAGGCACGGGGCAGGCGCTTGGAGCCGTAGACGCGGTCGATGTACAGCACCTCGTGGCCGGACCGGACGGCCAGGTGCGCGGTTTCGCCGGTGAGGGAGAACAGGTCCTGGATGTACGGGCGGGCCGCGTCGCGCAGCTGGCGGCCCGTGTTCTGGGCGAGCTCCCAGAGGCGGATGCCCAGCTGGTAGCGGCCGTTGGGTTCGCGGGAGAGGAAGCCCCAGCCGGTGAGCTCATTGACCAGCCGGTGGGCGGTGCTCAACGGCAGGCCGGACTTTTCGGCGATGTCGGTCAGGCTGAGGGCCCCGCGGGACTTTTCGAAGGCTTCCAGGATCGAGAGTACCTTCGAGGTCACGGTCCTGCCGGGTTCGCGGCTTCCGCCGGCCATCGCGACTCCTTATTTGTTAGGTGCCCATCTTAGTCAGTCGGCCGGGCCGTGCGGTCAGAGTCCAGTCCGGGACCGATGCCACGCCGACGGTTCGGTGATGACGCGCGTCCGCTTCGTCGGCCGCTAGTGCTTTTTGGAATACATCAGCGACGACTCGGCGGCGGTGACATTGAACACCAAGCCGATCAGCGATCAGGCACTCGATCCGGACAGAAATCACGCTGCCAGCCCTCGGGCAGGTCCGCCGCCGGCTCTCCGAACTGATGGAAGATCCCGACCCTCTCATGCAGCAGCTCGCCCGAGACTTCATCGACGACGGTACCTTCTGCCCGGGATTCCTTCACGTGTCCCGCACCGGCCGCGGGAGGCGGTGGCCACAAGCGGGAACGAACGCCTTAGTGACATCCAGTCATTCGGTCGCGGCCATGTCTTCGCCCGCGAGTTCGGACAGTCACATCGAAGTGACGCCCCGTACACGGTGGCCAACGGCGATCGACTCCCCAGAGATGGCTCCAGCGATCGGAGACACGAGGAATGCGATCAAGGCAGCAACGTCGGATGGCCGGGCCCGTCCCGCCTGACCGATCTCCACCTCGGCAGCCGCGTCCTCGCGGACGACGCCGGGACTTACCGTGTTGACCGTGACACCCGTACCGGCGACGGAGTCGGCAAGGTTTTTCGCTGTGATAATGAGCGCCGCATTGCGCACCGCCCCCGTCACATTTCCAGTGAGGAAAGCATTCTGACCGGAAACCCCGATGATGCGTCCATAGCCCGACTCGGTCATGACCGCCAGCGCGGCGTTCGCGACTCTGAGAAAACCGAGCACCTTGGCGTCCACGGCTTCAAGCACTTGCCTCGGGTCAGAATTGCGTGCGGGGTCGAGGGTCTGCGCGCGTGGCGCCGCCGCGACGACGACGCCGTCCAGCCGACCATGCTCTTCGAGCAGCGTGGCGATCCCCGCGGAGACGGACGCATCGTCGCGGGCGTCCAGGACGAAACCCCCGCTCCCACTGCGGGACGCAACCACCGCAACGGCACCCTCCGCACGAAGACGGTCGACCACTGCGCCGCCGATCACCCCGGTCCCTCCGACGACTAGCACAACGCGTCCAGTCAGCTGCAAGTCCATGCCACCACGCTAGCCCGCAATCCGATTGACCACCATGAGGTCCGGGCCGACGATCGTATATAGGGGCTCCATGCAGGGATCCTCCGGTTTGGCTACTGGGCTCCACGATCGGCGCGTACCTGGGTCTCGTGCCGACCGAGCACTCCTCCGGAGCATCCAGGTCCCAGGGCTCGATCACGAAAACCGGCAACACCCACGCCCGCAGGCTGCTCGTCGAGGCCGCCTGGGACCACCGCAGACCCTATGACCACCCGTCCCGCCTGCTGCGCTCCCGATGGGAGGAAGCCACGTCTGAGGCAAGAGCCCGGGGCCATAACGGGAACCGGCGCCTACACAACCGCTGGATCAGCTACCTTGAACGACGCAAACGACGCCATCGCCCGTGAACTCGCCGGCTGGTGCTGGTCCCTGGCCGCAGGCGCCCGGGACACACATCCCATGAGTGCTTAAACGCCGTTCCCGGCCGGGCACGGACTGCCGGGAAGTCCTGCGGAGGGTTACTTGCAGCGCGTGGAGTAAACCCGCGATACAGCTATGGGCAACCGGAAACGGCCACGCCCGACGTTCCTAGACCAGCGGTAAGCTCCAGCCGAACACTTCGTCCTGCGGTAACCAACCCGCGCGTATCAGTCTGACCGCACCGTCGCCAACGACACGCTGACCGCCCAACCGGACCCACCGGCAACACAAAAGAAGCGGTCCCGGACAACAACCCAGTCCGGGACCGCTTCCCCACGCCCTTGACAGACGTCCCTACATATCAGCTGTGAGCGACAGGCGCGACACCCTACGTGCTTCTTGCTGGCACTAACTGCGAGAATTCTCGCCCCGCGCCCGATCCGGCTGGCCGCTCGCCCGCCGCGGCCCGAGCCCGGCGACAACACCCCACGGGTCTTCAATGACAGGGCAAGAAAGTCATACCGGACCCCGCGATCAAAACCCCGGCGTTCGCGGACCCGATGTAACGGTGCAACGGGCGGTTGGGCCCGATCGGCGAGGAGCCCGCTCGTCTCGGGTGGCAGTTTCGCTATAGGGAGGCCCTTTCACCCGGGCGGCTAATGCGGGGTGGTACGCGGCCGTAGCTCCGACCAACGGCCGAGCCCGCTGCGCAGCGAGTCCCGGAGAGTCGAGCGGGCCGGGAGCGGACGGGCCGCCGGTGAGAGCCGGGTCTCGCGGGGAAGGCGGATCCGCAGCGCGCCCGGCCGAATGGTGAACCGCAGTGGGGCCGCCATGCGGAGCGCTTCCCCGTCCATGCCGACGTCGATCGGCCCACTCGAAGCCACCTCAAACGTCGTGGGCTCCCAGGCGACGGAGCCGGGAAACGTCTCGGGGTGGCCGCTGGCCGCGGCCACCTGGCGCCGTGCTTCTGCTGGATCGTCCGGGAGCTTGAGGGCGATCACCCCGAGGTGGCCGCCGTCGAGTCGCGGCCGGTTGGCGAGGGTGGCGGGCGTGCGGCCATACGGGTTGTTCGAGACCTGGAGGACGTGCGCGCGGGTGTACTCCTCCCCCGCCGGTCCGGTAAAGCGCAGGTCGAAGGGTCGGCTCCCGGGCCCCAGCATGCTCGGCAGCATGCTCAGGGTGGTGTCCACCTTGGCATTTCGGTACTCGGGGGAACGGACGATCTGCGCGTACAGGCCGAGCGAAACGTTGTTGACGAACACCCGGCCATTGACTTGGCCGAGGTCGATGCGGCGTTCCACCGCCACTCCGAACGCGTCGAGTGCCCCGAGAACGTTGCCGCGGTCGAGGCCGAGATCCATGGCCAGGTGATTGAAGGTGCCGGCGGGCACCACGACCATGGGCACACCGTGGCGGGCGGCCACGTCCGCGACCAGCCCAAGCGAGCCGTCTCCGCCAGCCATGCCGAGCACATCGGCGCCGCGGGCCACCGCGGCCTCGGCCAGGCCGGTCAGGTCCTGCCCCGGTTCGAGGACGAGCACCTCAATGCCGCGGGCCCGGCATTCGTTGACCAAGCCGAGGCGATCGGCCTTGCCGCCGCCGCTGCGGGGGTTCACGATCAAGGCGGGATGGCCCGCCGGCGAAACGGCGCGGCCCGGAGGTCCCGACCGTCGCAGGACGCGAATCCCGCGGAGGGCCGCGATGCCCGCCAAGGCCAGCACCGTCCCGGCTATTAACGCCCCGACCCAACCGGTGTCGGATCTGCTCGAACGAGTCACCACGGCGTTCAGTCGGCGTGGTGGGAAGCGTCTGGGCGACGTCGCTGACGAAGGCGAAGCCGCATGAGGCACGCCGCCGTGTCGCCCCACCCGCGGCCAGCGCATGCCGCGAGCTGCCAGGGGCCTCTGGGTAATCGGGGCGGCGCCCTCCGGGCCATAGGCGGCGGTCATCCTTGACCGATCACACGTCGATGCAGCTCCGTCGTGAGCTTGTGGATCTCGCGGGTGAGCTCGGTGTTGTTCTTCAGTTCGGTTTCCTGCTCGAGGAAGTCGTGATCAGCCTTTTCCTGCTGGAAGGCGGAAGCGCGGTTCTGCCCGATCATGATGAAGGTCGACAGGAAGATCGACTCCAGCGAAACGACGAGGGTCAGCGTCGGCCACGGGCTCTTCTCGACGAACAGCATCCACCCGGCGAAGACGACCACATGGACGTAAACGAAAGGCATCGATCCGGCGAAGCTGGTGATTGCATCGGCGATCCTCAGCTGCGGGTGCTCGGCACGCTTCTCCCGGAACCTGGTCACGACCGGGTGTTCGCGCAGTGGCGGCGGCGGGTGGAGTCGGGGCATTGCTCTCCTCGGAAGTTGCGGCGGACGAGCCACGCTACGATCGGTGGCAGTTACCGCACTAGGCGTCGACGGCCGGGCCCCGGGATGCTCCGCCGCCTTCAGGCGGCCGAGGACGCTCAGCGCCTCCAACAGCTGCTCGAGCACCTTGAACGGACGCGGTCTCTCACCTCAAGTTTTGACCGTCCGAACAGGAACGATAGGGGCTTAGGTCCCGAGACATCCTAAACGCTGGGTTCTTGCTTCAACTCGGAAGATGCCACGCCGAATGGATGCCAGTGACGGCCAAGTGAAGCTGCAGCGCCTGATGACAGTGTGGCAGCTCTCCCACGTTCTGGACGGCTCTCTCCCCATGAAATCGTGACGCTCTCGACCCCAGGCCCGGACGGGGCCATGGCCACGAGGATGTGGGTATCTGACTTGGACGGGACGGGTCTGGAAGCAGATCAGATTGAACGGTTCTGATCCTCGAACCGCAACCGGGAGAGTGCAGCCTGGAGGCATTCCATGCCGCCGCCCTCGTTGAACTCGAGGCCCGCCGGCGGATCGACTACGAGGTCGCCGCCCGGCTGGTGGCCGATGAGTTCCAGCGCCGAGGAGTCCGGCTGGTGCTGGGCACCGGCGCCGAAGGGGTCAAGCGCGTCGACGGCCGGCTCAACGTCACGCTCTCGACCGGTACCGGCTGACCGAGCTTATGAGCACTGCCGCCAGCGGCTCGACCGACACGACCGTGGCGTGAAGCTAGCCGCAGCACGCAGCGCATCTGCAGCGGCCGCATGGAATGGGCCTTTGCGGAAGTCAAGGGTGCCCCCTCATGCGTTGCGGCCTGAGCCGCCCGACCACGGGTCGCTCTCTGGCGGCAACGCTACAGGACTGCACAATCAATGGTCGGCGCCCTGGAAGTCACCCTCGGCGCCCAGTTGGCTTTCCAGGCCCATGATGATCGTGTCCAGCGTCAGGCGGAAGACGCGGACGTCACTGCTTGGAGGGGTGAGCCCGTCTTCGCCAACAGTGGGGGGTTTCAGGCTCGACCACCGGTGGAGCGCGCCGTTGAGTTCGGCGGTGACGACACCGGTGATGACGACGCCCCCGAGAGCGGTGAACTGCGGGAGCTCCGAGTGCGGCACCCCGGCGGCGTCCAGGATCGCGGTGAGCGCAACCAAGAACGGGTCTTCGGGCTGGATGAAGTCCGCCTGGTGGCTGAACGAGTAGCCCATGAGCTTGGGGTGGCTGTGCGCCAGGGTCCGGAAATCCGTGGCGAGCAGGCGGATGCGCTCCTGCCAGGGAGCGTCCTCCAGCGCCACGGTGCGGAACTGGGTGCCTACCATTCTGGCCACGCCGCGCAGCACGGCGTGCTTGTTCGCTACGTGGTGGTACAGCGACATCGGGTTCGCATCGAGCGCGGTCGCGAGTTTGCGCATGGTGAGCGCCTCGACCCCGTCTACATCGATGAGCCGCAGGGCGGCGGCATAGATCCCGGTCGCGGTCAGAGGCACCTCCCTCTTCCTGGTTCCCCGCGGGGAACTCTTCGTCTTTTCCATACGGGGACGATATCAGATTCATACAGTGTATGAAAAACGGCCTCGGCCGCAGAGGGGTGACGGTCGCCCGCACGGCTCCGGGTTGCGGCCAACCTTCCATACGTTGTAGGGTTACATTTCCATACAACGTATGTTTTCGCAGTCCACCTGCATCACGGGCGCCCGTGCCAATACCGCCCCGCACAAAGGAGCAACCCATGACCGCTCAGTCCATGAACGACTCGCCACCCATAACAACGCCTCGAAAGAACCCCATCAAAGCGCTGCTGTGTGACGCCTGCGGCCAACTGCCCCACCCCTCGAAAGCCCGTCTTACCCTGGCCAACGTCACAGCCATACTGCCGATTGAGCTTTTGGTTCATGCCGCTGTAGTGAACGCGGCACTCCCTTATGTTCTGAAGGTACTGGTCCTGACTTTGACGGCCACCGTACTGGTGATCTGGGTCGCCGAGCCCTCCGTCCGGCGCGCATTGCGGGGCTGGCTGCACGCACCGGCCCTGCGCCACCGGCGCCGGCTAAACAACTCTGCGGCCCTGTGGCGGGTCCGCACTCTGATCGATTACAGCAACGAAGCCCAGGAGAAACTGGCAGAGGCCATCTCCGGCGTCGACGCCGAGATCCTCGTGTGCCGGAATCACACCGTTGCCGGCGGGATGCTGGACGAGCTGGTCGTCTCCACGCCAGATCATGTCACCCACGCGGAACTACTC